>JBCLEL010000289.1:0-3221 GCA_038913435.1 Chloroflexota bacterium | reverse complement strand
CACCGACAATTGGTATTAGCGGAGGTCGAGCACGAAGTCGAAGCGGGCGTTCTTACCGCCCTCAGCGTCTTGAACGGCCATGACCAGCTTCGAGTTGAAGATCGAGTCTCTGCTGTTGCCCGGCTCGTTGGGAAAATAGAGTTGGGTCGTCAGGACGGGCCGGCTCGGCGCCTGCGCCTTGACGTGAATGTGGCGAGCGCGACCAGGGTACGACCCTGGAACCACAGTTTCGAGTCGAAACCGCCCGGAGTCGTCGGTGAACTGGTGGCCGCGCAGTTTGTGGCCTACGTTGTCATACTGGCCGTTCGCATCGGCATGCCAGAAGTCGAGCAGCGCCCGCGCAACCGGCCGGCAGTCGCGGGTCAGGACTAGACCGCTAACGACAAGGCGAGTCCCCGGCATACCAGGTTCGATCAAGGAGGCGCGCTCAGGCGAATTCGGTGTGAAGAACGGTCCGGCGGTCTGCGCTATCGTCACGTCATCGGCATCGCCACAAGCCGGCGTCGGAGCTAGCTGGACAGTTGCGGCGGGGGCCTGGACAACTGTGGTGGGGGTGTTAGGCTTTGACGCCGGCGTTGGCTGGACGGTTGTCGCAGCGGCCTGGGCGATTGCCGTGGGAGTATTGGGCTTTGGAACCGGCGTAGGTGTTGGCTGAACAGGCGCGGCCGGGACCTGCACGACTGGGGTAGGGGTATTCAGTGGAGACGCCGGCGTTACCCCTGATGGGATGGCCTCAGGGTTGCCGCCGCAGGCTGCAAGGACGAACCACGACATTGTAGGTAAGCCGAGGCCAATAAAGGTTCGGCGTGTCAGGCGCATAGTTTCTCTGTCTCCTTTTCGCTATCCGGGACTACCAGTCGGCCCATATTCCCGACCGTCACCAACGCCATGTTTACTCCGACTCGCTGCTCACAATGCCGCGAAAGTCTAGCTCTAGCTTGAGATTGTCTTCGATGCTCAGGACCGGCCCCACCTTTGGCGGAGTCATGCCGAAGTCGGTGATCTTGACCTGCGTCTTCGCCAGGCCGGTAACCTCCTGGCCGGCGACTTGCACCATCACCTGCCAGGTCACCTTCTTGGTCACTCCACGAACAGTGAGGCTTCCGACAAGCTGGAAATTTGCCTCGCCGGCGGTTGGCAGTGGGTTCGGAAGGCCGGTGGCCTTGGTCGGAACGAACTCGGCGTTGGGGAATCTTTGGGTCTCCAGAGTGTTCCGCTGAATCCAGTTGTCCCGCCGGCTTTCGTTGCTCTTGAGCGTCCGCAGGTCAACGACTATTTTCGATTGTTCTCGGAGGATCTCGCCGCTCTTGTCTATTACGATGCTCCCGCTGACCGATTGGGTGGAACCAATCGCATCGCTCGGAAACCCTACACCGACGAGCTGTTCTCTCACCAGATAGCGCGCTTGGCTGCCACCCTGCGATAGTGTCAGCTTGATAGCGCCGGCGGCGGCCGGCGCGGTCGCCGGCGAAGCTGCGGCGGCCTGAGTTGGGGCCGGTGAAGGAGACGACCCGGCGGTAGTTGCTGATGGCTGGATGCTGGTGGCCGGCGGTTGCGTCGCCGTTGCAGCCATAGCTATGTTGGTTGGAGTAGCCGGAGCAGATGTCAACGGCGCGGTGGTTGGAGCGGCGGCAGTCGGCGAGGCCGGCTGGGCCGCTTGAATTGCGATGGCCGGCTTGCTGACCGGCGCCACCGCCGGTTGGGCCGGCGAGGCGCAGGCGAGCAAAGTCGAGCTGAGAATGAACGCCGATGAAAAGACCAGGCGCCTGACATAGCTGGCAGCCAAGAATCACTTCTCCAGTTCAGTTAGCTAAAGTGGTAATAGCCGGCTATCAATATTTATACGGTGGCAATCGCGGATTTGCCCTATATTTAACACTATGTTTACATAGTCGCAGATAAATTTTACCTTCAAGCCGACGATAGGCAGAGGCCAGGTTGCGGCGGCCGTTCGCTCAGCGGGTTGGAGCTTTTATATCACTGAGCGTGGTCTTTCACTTGTAAAGGATGGCGGAGTTGGCCGGGGTCAGCCGCCAAGGGGCGGATGATTCTCAGGCCCAATCAGTGCTGATCGGCTCTTGCAGACCGTCTTTGATCCAGAGAAACTGGCCGGAGATGGCGCTGGCGTCGTCTCGCACCAGCCGGAGAACCAGATCCGCGACCTTTTCCTGCGGGTCGCCGCCGGTCTGGTCCACCCAGTTTACCCAGCTACGATAACCTTCGCCGATGGGACCCAGCCTCTCGCTCTGCCTCTTTATGTCGGCCCACATGTCAGTCTTGACTTCGCCGGGGTGGACAACGTTCGCGGTGACGCCGGTCCCGATCAGCTCACTGGCGAGGCAGCGGGTGAGATGATTGAGCGCCACCTTGCTGACGGAGTAGGCGCTGTTCAACGGATTCGGCTTGTGAAGCGAGGCGGCCGAGGTCACGTTTATGATCCGTCCCCAACCGGCCTCGATCATCCCGCCGACGAAGGCTCGGCAGGTGAGATACGCGCCAATGGTGTTTACCTGGATCGTTTCGGTCCAGGCGAGCGGGTCGGTGTCTTTGAGCAGGGCGATAGGCCCGAAGGCGCCGGCCGCGTTTATCAGGATCGCTGGCGAGCCGGTGGTTTCCTCAACGCCCAGCTTCAGCCTTTCGAGCACGGCAGACGGGTCGGTGACGTCCAATTTCCAGACGCTCGCTTTGCCGCCGGCCGACTCGATCAATCGCGCCGTCTCTTCAAGCTGGCTCGCCGTGCGCGCCACCAGATGCACGTGCGCACCCGCCCCAGCCAGAGCGAGACTGGTCGTCCTCCCGATTCCGCGTCCGGCTCCGGTGATGACTGCTGACTTGCCGTGCAGATAGTCTTCAGGCTGCAATTGGCTCTCCTCCAACTCAGGTGGCCGATCAGGTTCGCCCAGAACCTCTAGTTCGAGTAAGCTCAGGCTTCGAAGTTGAAGACCTGAGGCATGATCGTGGCGGCCGGCTTTCCGTCTGGCCCTATCTCCATCAATGGCTCCATAAGCTTTGCCCACTCGCGATGGATCTCGCTTTCCCAGACCCGGTCCCAGGCGCCTTCGTCTTCGATCTCCGAGTAAAGGAACAAGGTTGGCTCACTCTCGAAGGTAGCGATCTTGTACACGCCACACTCGCGCAACTTGGCCGCCAGCTCCGGCCAGAGCGCGGCGTGCCGGCGCTTGTATTCGGCCAGCGAGCCTGGTTTCAGCCGCATGGTGAAG
>JBCLEL010000288.1:0-3222 GCA_038913435.1 Chloroflexota bacterium | reverse complement strand
CTCCAACGCCGCCTCGTTCGGCGGATAGTAGCCAGCCGTCGAGGCGCCGCCGAATATCTTCTGCTTGACCCAGCTTTCCAATCGCTCCTGCTCCCAGCCGGCCTCGGCAACCTGGTCAGCCAGCTTCAACGGTATGAAGACCACGCCTTCGTCATCACCTACTACTACGTCACCCGGCATAACCAGGACGCCACCGCAGGCGACCGGCCGGTTGACCTCCACCGCTATAAGCCGGTTCATACTGGCAGCTGCGTGGACACCACGCACGTAGCAGGGCAGCCCTAGCTCCTTGATCGCCGGCGAGTCACGCACCACGCCATCCACCACCATGCCCCGACCGCCGAGCGCCTTAATGCGGGCGGCCAGAATATCGCCAAAGACGCCGGCCTCCATCTCGCCGCGCGCGTCAACGACCAGCGCGTCGCCGGGTTGAACCGACTCGATAGCTACCCGCTGAGGATAACTTGGCATCCGCTCCGGCGGTATCGGCCAGAGGTCCTCGCGCATCGGCAGGTAGCTCAAGGTCAACGCCTGCCCGACCAGCCGGCTTCCCGGACCAAGCGGGGAAATGCCAGTGGCAAAGACACGCCGGTAGCCCAGCTTGCCCAGCACACCGGTCAATGTTGCGCAACTGACCTCCTGTAGCCTATCGCGCACCGTCCCTGAGATAGGGCCATAGTTTCTCTCGATCAATTCATCCACCTTTTCTTAATTGTCGTCTGTTTGCCAGCAGAATCCTAAATCAAAAATCCAAAATCGGTCTAGCTGTCAGCCATCAGCGATCAGCAATCAGCAGTCAGCTATCAACTCTCAGCTTAATCCAAAATCTAAAATCGCAAATCGCAAATCGCTAGTGGCAGCATTACCAAAAGGCGAATATACTTTTGTTTAGTCCGCTGGTTACCTTAACCTCGGACCAATCAAGTTTCGGCCGGCCAGCTACGACGGAGGACTGCAACCGCCCCAAACCCGCCGGCCAGGAGAGGAATCTTGCCCCCAATAGAACATCCCGAAGAATCTCGTCCAGAAACCCTGCGGAATGCCAAGATTCAGGCCGCTCTGAAGATAATTGAGTGGAGCCGCGATAGTATTGAGCCTGGCATCGGCGGCAATCCCCACGAGTTCCACGAGGCATTAGCCCTAGCCTTCCAGAAAACTTATCGGATGATCTCGGAGGTGATTGACAGCGAACCTCAATCCAAGTCATCAGGCTGAAACCTGAACCCATTACGCCCAAGCGGACTAGAAGCTAAAATCAACAAAAGGAGGAACGGTTGGTGCGTTGGGTTATATATCTCCCTTGCGCATATTTGGCTTACCGATGTTTGCGGAATCCCGACAGAGCTGAGCATCTGTCAAAACTGGCACTATTGGTCGCGCTAACCGCTGCCCTGTTGCTCGCTTCCGCTTGTGGAGACACCGCAACGCCACGCAACCGTATTGGCATTACGCCAGCTAGCGTCGAGATTAAAACGAACGAAAGCCGGGTGTCGCCAACAATTTTGCCTGTGTCGCAGGTGTCAAAGGCCGAAGCGACTCCGTCATCGCCTGGCGTCGCCAAGCCCACCGGTGATCCGCCTTCGCCAACGCCAGCGCTAGCCACACCGACCCAGGTCTCGGCTTCGCCGACCGTCGCGTCGGCAAGCACGCCAACTTTGGCGGAGAACTCGACGAGCACCCCGACGACTGACCCAGCCAAGTCCACGCCTACGATCACCCCAACCGGCAGCGTCAGTCCTGCGCCTTCAGGGACCACGATTCCTCCGGTCCAGATGGTTGAGCTAAGAGACGTGCTTGGCAAGTCGATCACGTCCTACGCCGGCTCCGCGTCGGCCCGCGCCCACAATGTCCGGCTGGCGACCGAGAGGCTGAACGGCAAGCTGATCGCGCCAGGCGAGATATTCTCGTTCAACAAAGTAATGGGACCGACCACCCTCAGCGCCGGCTTCCAGAAGGGATACGGCATCATCCTGAAGGAGGGACAAGCCGAAACGGTCGAGTCGGTTGGCGGCGGCATCTGCCAGGTATCGACGACGCTTTTCCAAGCGGTCTATTGGGCCGGCCTGGAGATCGTCGAACGCTGGTATCACCTCTACTGGATTCCCCGCTACGGCCAGCCGCCGTTTGGTTTCACCGGCTTGGACGCAACGGTTGACGATCCGTGGGTGGACTTCAAGTTCCGCAATACGACCGGCAACTGGATCCGCATCGAGACCAAGTCCGACGACAGCAACATTTACTTCACCCTCTACGGCGTCAACCCCGGCTGGGCGGTCGTGTCCAGCAAGCCGGTCGTCTCGAACGTTGTCAAAACAACCCAAGAGGTTGTCCGCCGGGAGGACCCGCAGATGCAGGCCGGCCAGGAGCTACTGATTGAGCACGCCGAAGACGGCTTTGAGATGACCGCCACTCGGCAGGTGTTTGACAAGGATGGCAAAGTGCTCTCCACCTACCGTTTTGTCAACCGCTACATACCGGCCCGCAACGTCTTGCTGGTCGGCGTCAAGGGCGCAACGCCGACAGCTACGCCAAAGCCGGCATTTACGCCGACGCCACCTCAGCCGAAGCCGGCATTTACGCCGACGCCACCTCAGCCGAAGCCGGACGAGTACAGGCTGCCGGATGGCCGGATCAAAGTGCCGAATTTCGTCGGCATGGCCGAGGCCGACGCGCAGAAGCTGATAAATGCGGTGGGTCTCATGACAACCTACGTGAACTACCAGGGGCCAGCCGAGGTGCCGGTGGAGGCATTGAAGCAGGTGCCGGTTGGCCACGTCCTCAGCCAGATACCAAGTCCCGGCCAGGCCGTGCCGGAGGGGACGAAGGTCTATCTCGCCGTCCGCAAGCAGTAGAAAGCTGTTTTGAACCGCAGAGGCGCTGAGACACTGAGGAAAACATTTAGAATTCTCCGCGCCTCTGCGTCTCTGCGGTGAATCAAGGCGCCGGCTGCGGTATCAACGCCTCGGCCGGAAACAGCCCAAGCTTCTTGGCGATGTCACCGGCCGGCTGACTACTCCTCAGGAAAGGCCGCGGCAATGAGGCTCTTGCCCCGATCAGTCCGATACGACTCGGCAGTTTCCTTCAGCAACGCGTCAAGCTGCTCTTGCGTGAAGTTGAGCTGCGTGGCAAACGCTGCGAGCTGGCGGAAGTCACTATCGGCGTCTCCGTGGCCAATGGCTTGGTCAATCAAGTAGCACACGGCAACGAGTCGCGTACCTTCTA
>JBCLEL010000287.1:0-3229 GCA_038913435.1 Chloroflexota bacterium | reverse complement strand
ATTTCTCAAGGAGAAGAGAGATGTTATTCGATCCGGTCAGTTCAAAGCCGGATTTTCCGTCTTTGGAGCACGAGATCCTTGAGTTTTGGAGACGCGCCGACGTTTTCAAAAAGCTGGTAGAGAAGAATCGCGGCAAAGAACGCTTCTCCTTCATTGACGGCCCCATCACCGCTAACAACCCGATGGGCGTCCATCACGCCTGGGGTCGCACTTACAAAGACCTCTTCCAACGCTACCAGGCGATGCACGGTAAAGACCAGCGTTACCAGAACGGCTTTGACTGCCAGGGGCTGTGGGTAGAGGTCGAGGTTGAAAAGGACCTCGGCATGAACTCTAAGCGCGAGATCGAACGCTTCGGTCTGGACAACTTCGCCATTCAATGCCGCTCCCGCGTTGACAAGTTCAGTGGCGTGCAAACCGAACAGTCGGTCCGGCTCGGTCAATGGATGGACTGGGAGAACTCCTACTTCACCATGTCCGACACCAACATCGAGTACATCTGGCGCTTTCTGAAGACCTGCCATCAGAACGGCTGGCTTTATAAAGGTCATACCTCGATGCCCTGGTGCACTCGTTGCGGAACCTCGCTCTCCCAACACGAGTTGATTGACAGCTACCGCGACCTGACCCACCCGTCGCTGTACCTGCGCCTGCCTATCAAGGACCGGCCAGGCGAGTACCTGCTGGTCTGGACGACGACGCCCTGGACTCTGCCGGCCAACGTCGCCTGCGCCGTTCACCCAGACCTCGACTACGCCAGGGTGCGACAGGGAGACTTCATCTATTATCTGAGCAAAGGGACGGCCAACCGCTTGCAAGGCGCCTACGAAATCCTGGACACGATAAAGGGGCAGGCGCTAGTTGGCTGGCGCTACGAAGGTCCATTCGACTACCTGCCGGCCGTCAAAGACATCGAGCATCGAGTCGTTGCCTTCGACCTGGTGGACGAGCAGGAGGGCACTGGCATCGTCCACATTGCGCCGGGCTGCGGCGCGGAAGACTTCGAGCTATCGAAGGTTGAGGGGCTGCCGGTCATAGTCCCAATAGATGACGACGGGAAATTTGTGGCCGGCTTCGGCGATTTTGTGGGAATCCACGCTCACGACGCGCCGGACCCGGTTGCCGATGACCTGGAAGGGCGCGGCCTCCTGTACAAGCGCGAGACCATAGTACACCGCTACCCAGTCTGCTGGCGTTGCCACTCGGAGTTGGTGTTCAAGGTGGATGACGAGTGGTTCATCAGCGCCGATGAGATCCGCCCGCGAATGATCGAGGCGGCCAGGACCGTCCACTGGATACCGGCCGCCGCTGGCAAGCGGATGGAGGACTGGCTCAATAACATGCGCGACTGGTGCATCTCGCGAAAGCGTTACTGGGGACTGCCGCTACCGTTCTACCAGTGCGATTGCGGCGAGTTGACGGTCGTTGGTTCGCGCGCTGAGTTGGAAAAGCTGGCGATTGGCGATCTGAGCAAGGTCAAAGAGCTTCACCGACCCTGGATTGACGAGATCAAGATCCGCTGTCCCAAATGCGGCGGCGAGACCAGGCGCATCCCGGAGGTCGGCGACTGCTGGCTCGATGCCGGCATCGTGCCCTTCTCCACCCTGGACTATCTGACCGACCGCGAACACTGGCAGCAATGGTTCCCGGCCGACCTGGTATTGGAGATGCGCGAGCAGATCCGGCTCTGGTTCTACTCGCTGCTATTCATGAGTGTGACGTTGGAGAACCGAGCGCCATACAAGACGGTGTTCACTTATGAAAAGCTCAACGACGAGCAAGGCCGGCCCATGCACAAAAGCCTCGGCAACGCGATCTGGTTTGACGAGGCGGCCGAGAAGATGGGCGCTGACGTGATGCGCTGGATTTACGCCAGCCAGAACCCTTCGATCAACCTCAACTTCGGCTACGGACTTGCCGACGAGAGGCGCCGGCGCATCCTGACGCTGTGGAACGTCTATTCGTTCTGGGTGACCTACGCCAATATTGACCGCTTCGATCCACGCCAGCACCGGCTGCCCTTAGCCGAGCGATCCGACCTCGACCGTTGGATCATCGCCAAGCTGAACCAGCTAGTCGAGTTCGTTGACCAGAAGATCGGCGATTACCAACCGGCGGCGGCGACACGGGCGGTCGAAGAGTTTATAGAAGACCTGTCCAACTGGTACGTCCGCCGGAGCCGCCGGCGCTTCTGGAAGTCGGAGGAGGACAGCGACAAGGTCGCCGCCTATCTGACACTTTACGAGGTGTTGGTGACGCTGGCCAAACTAATTGCGCCAATCACGCCGTTCCTATCGGAGACGATCTATCAGAACCTGGTTCGCAAGGTTGACCGGCAGTCGCCGGAAAGCGTTCACCATAATGACTATCCAGTCGCTTCCTCTGAGGCGATAGATGGGCAGTTGCTGGCCGAGATGGCGATGATTCAACAGGTGGTAAACCTGGGCCGGGCCGCGCGTAGCAAGGCCGGCATCAGGGTCCGCCAGCCGGTTGCAGAACTATTGGTCAAGCCGCGCAATCAGGCGGAGAGAGGGATCCTGGAACATCTGGGCGGCCAGATTCAAGAAGAGCTTAACGTCAAGAGCTTGAAGTTGATCGAAGACGCCGCCGATCTGACCTCTTATACTGTTCGGCCAAAGACACCGGTTCTCGGCCCGAAATATGGCCGCAATCTGCCAAAGATCAGGTCGCTACTCGCCGCTGCCGACTCCAATGCTGTTGGCAAGGCGGTCGCAGCCGGTCAGAATGTAAAGCTAGATGGCTTCACTCTGCTGCCGGATGAGATAGACGTGCAGGTCATAGACCGTCCAGGTTATGCCGTCGCCGCCGAGCAAGAACTGGTCGTCGCAATCAATACGGTGTTGAACGAAGAGTTGGTAAGTGAGGGGCGAGCGCGCGAGTTAGTCCACCGTATCCAGACGATGCGCAAGCAGGCCGGCTTTGATATCGCCGACCGAATCGAGCTGCGCTACGCCGGCGATGTGACGCTGGAAAAGGTCTTTGAACATTTCAAGAACTATGTCAGCCAGGAGACTCTGGCAAGCGTCGTTCAGTCGGGGATGGCCGACGAAAGTCACTATGCTGAGACAATAGCCATTGACGATAGCGCGATTGAAATCGCCATCCGCCGGTTAACGTAGCAAGGTGTACTATCGTTGTGCTACGTAGAAGCCATCAACGTGTTTGTAGGGGCGTATTGATGAACTTTAATAGCTTAATCGGGTAATGC
>JBCLEL010000286.1:0-3244 GCA_038913435.1 Chloroflexota bacterium | reverse complement strand
GTCGTCTGATTATGCATTAGTTAGCGGATAACCACAGAGATGCGGTTTCCTCACTTTCGCTATAATCTCATTTGCCAATATGTTATTTGCCATCGCCATAGTCCATCAGCCGAGGCGTAGCCGGTTATGATAGCCATTAGGCAGCCTAACATTGCCCGACGGATCACCAGACGAGTCCAGCTCATCGGACTCGCGCTATCAAAGGAAGACGTACCTCGGTTCGTCCTCAATAGCGCTGGCGGTCGGCGTAACTGGCGCGTTACTTATGGCTTTGCTAGAAGGCTACTTCCAGTCTGAGTCAAACTCCGTAGGTGACGGGTTCTGGTGGGCTATAGTGACGATGACCACCACTGGCTACGGCGACATCACGCCAAAGACGCTCGGTGGCAGACTGGTTGGCGTGTTCTTGATGTTGTCCGGGATTGCGTTGCTGTCGATCCTGACTGCGAAGGTTTCTTCCTTGCTAGTTGCCAATAGGATCAGGAAGGAGCGTGGATTGGAAGCCATCAAAAGCAGAGGTCACTTTATCATCTGCGGCTGGAACCAGAATACCGACGGAATCATAGACGGCTTGATTGCCGAGCACGATTCCGCCTCAGCGACGATGGTCTTGATAAACAACTTGGCCGAAGAGCCTGTTAACGAGCTGCTCTACAAATACCGGGCTCACAACATCCAGTTTGTGCGAGGAGACTTTGCGAGTGAAACTGTCTTGCGCCGGGCAGGAGTCACCTCGGCCAAAGCCGTTGTCATCACCGCCGACAGCTCGGCAGGCCCCAGCGACCATATGGACGAGCGCACCATTTTGGCCTCCTTGACCGTGAAATCGCTGAACCCCAAAGTGCGCCTATGCGCCGAGATACTTAGCCCAGGCAACGAGGCCCATCTACGACGGGCCGGCGCTGACGATGTTATCGTATCAGGCGAGCACAGCGCCTTTCTCCTTGCCTCTTCCGCTGTCCACGAGGGCATGCCGTTGGTGGTGCGCGAGCTTCTGAGTCACACCAAGAACAACCGGTTGAGAAAGATGCCGGTCCCAGCCAACTTTATCGGTCGCACTTTCGCCGATCTGGTCCAACATCTTCGGTCCAGCCATCAATGTCTGCCCATCGGCCTAGTCAGCCAACGACCAGAGGTAACTGTCGAAGATGTCATGGCCGGCGAATACGGTTGGGTGGACGAGTTTATCCGCGAGCAGTTTCGACAGGCCGGCCAAGATGTACTGGCGCAAAGTCAAGAGCGTGTCAAGGTAAAATTAAACCCGACCGACGACTACATTATAGAGCGGAACGACCAGGCAATAGTCATCGGCTAGCCGAAATAGGGATAATTTGCCTAATAGGAGGCAAGCCACGAGCGCGGTCAGCGATTTAGAAATACTCAAGAAGGCGCCTATTTTCGTCGGCTTGGACGATCAGCAATTGGAGAAAGTCTTGGCGGTAACGCGCCGCGTAAGCTGGCCGGCTGGTCAGCCGATAATGCGCGAGGGCGACACCGGCGATACGATGTGCATATTGCTCAGCGGCACTGTGCAGGTTTCCAAACAAGTTACGCTGCCATCGCTAGACGATGAGCAGGAGCCGCAGCACAAAGTGCTAGGTAGGCTAGATGGCAAAGACTCTCCCTGCTTTGGAGAAATGTCTATTCTAGAGGACAGTGTGCGTTCGGCCAGTGTGATACCACTCGCTCCCTGCGAGCTACTCGAAATCCACGGGGATGATTTTAGCCGTCTAGCCGAATCGGATTACTACATCGGTTACCGGGTGGTGAGAAACATCGCCAAGATCGTCTCGGCGCGCCTGCGAAAAAACGACCGAGACCTGTTGAAGCTAACTACCGTTTTGAGCCTGGCATTAGCCAAACGGAAGTAATGCCAGCGATTACGTCTCGTTTTCCCGGCGACGGCGAGGCGGCGCAGTCATCAGCCGGGCAACACTATCCTTCGCCAGGTCAACCTCGAACGGATCTACCTCCGAACCATCCGGCTTGATGAATAGCCGGACGACCGGCCGGTTCAAGTCTGGATGGCCTAGTTTGGCGACCACTCCTTGCCAGCGGTCGAGGGTGCCACCCATGATTCGGACCGGGTAGCCAGTAGGAAAGACCGGCACGATTTCAAAAAACAGGCGCACCATCTCAACGTGCAACTGCGCGGTAGTCATTCGTTTGATGAGCGACATCGCCATTTCCCGCGGCAGCCGCGCCCGAAACGGCCGGTCCGAGCAGAGAGCATCGTACACGTCAGCCACGCTGGTTACTAACGCTAACAGCAGAATCTGGCCCGGTTCCGCCTTTGTGTCCCGATCAATCTGGGCGCTGCCCACCAACCCCCGTGGATACCCCTTGCCGTTGAACCATTCGTGATGCTGGTAAGCGACATGGTTCATCAGCACGTCAAAATCGGGGACATTCTGCAGAAAATCGTAGCCGAGCCTGGTATGGCGATTAATCTGTTCAATGTCAGATGATGATATGGCCCCTGACTTGCCGTCGGTAGTGTCGCCGGTGAAGACCTGGCCAATATCGTGCAGGAGCGCCCCACGGCCAAGGCGCTTCAAGTCAGGTTGTTTCAAACCCAGCTTACGTCCAAGCATCACCGCCACCGACGCGACTTCGACCGCATGGGTGTACGCGAAGCTGTCCTGTGACTTGATGGAATTCAGGCCAAGGAGGGTAGGCGCGTCCATCACCTCTTCGGTGATTGAATTTGCCGACTCGAATACTGCGTCGGCCGGCACAGTCTGGCTGATGAGCCGCTGAATCTCGTTGGAGCGTGGTAGGTACGTCGCGTGCTCAACCCGGTCGGGACCAAGATGCATCGCGGTCTGCTCGCCAACAGCCGTAGTCTCATGTGCCGTCTTGGTGGCCCTAGCCCTGGTCTCCGGCGTCAAGGGGTCAACAAGCTCAATGCCCTCTGACTGAGCGTCATCCACTACCACTGCGGTATAGCCACGCGCCTTGATTGACTCTACCAGTTGCGCGTTGAGGATGACCCCGACTTGCGCGAGCACATCACCGCGCTCGTTGAAGAGCGCCTGTCCAAGTGCATTACCGAGGGGCATGTCTTCAATCTCAATAAGCCGCATTGGTCTCTCCTTGGTCGGTTCGTCAGGCTAGCCTACGTAATACCAATTGAATCAATATAGCCCCTAATCTTGTAGCGCAGGCTGTTCGCCGGCTTAATGATCTTTAGATGCTTAATCAGGTAATACCGCGCCTAGCGCATAATCAGACGACATTTTCG
>JBCLEL010000285.1:0-3248 GCA_038913435.1 Chloroflexota bacterium | reverse complement strand
GCTTTGTCCTAAGAGCGGGCATCACATACCTTTGACTCCGCCGGTGGTCAGGCCGGCGATGAACTGCTTCTGCAAGACCAGAAATGCCAGCAGCAGCGGGAGAGTCGCCAATGTCGTGGCGGCCATCGCAACATCATAGCGGGGACCATATACTTCATGTTGTCGCAAAAGACCGATTATGCCGAGCGGCAGTGTCAGCATATTGTTGTTCTGCAGGATGATCAGTGGCCACACAAAACTGTTCCAAGTGCCGAGGAAGAAGATGATTGCGATGGCGCCAAGGGCCGGCCGCGAAAGCGGCAATATGACATGCCAATAAATCCAGAAACCCGAGGCGCCATCCACTTTGGCGGCTTGGATAAGTTCGTCAGGTATAGAAACGATGTACTGACGGAGCATAAAAATGCCGAAGGCGCTGGCGGCGAAGGGGATGATCAAGCCCTGGTAAGTATTGGTCCAACCGAACTTGACCATCATAAAGTACAACGGAACAAAGATGGCCTCGAAAGGCACCATAATAACGGCGATGACCAGCCAGAATATCAGCTTCTTTCCTGGGAATTCGTATTTCGCCAGGGCGAAGGCGCCCAAAGAACAGAGGAAGAGGCTTAGCGGCAGCCGGATCGCGACCACGAGCAGGCTGTTTAGGTACCACACCGTGAAGTTCGACGTGCTGAACAACAAGTGATAATTAACGAACCGCCAATTCGGTGGTATCAGGGTTGGGGGCAGTGCGAAGACCTCAGCGTTGTTCTTCAACGAGTTGGAAATCATGGACACGATTGGGTAGAGGGTTATCGCTATACCGACGATGAGCACCAAGTATCCTAGCGCCCAGCCGCCCGCGCTGGCTAACCTATTCCAGGAAAAGGCTTGGGCCCTCGGCCGGATAGTTGGCGAGACTTCGGACAATTAAGACACCTTTCTTTCCATGAACACGGCAGTCAGTCTACCTGAAAGACACGCAAGCGTTTCAGTTGAAGAAACGCAATAAGCATGGTCGCCGCAAAAATGACCATGGCCACTGCCGAGCCATAACCCAGTTGTCCGAAGGTGAAGGCCATCCGGTAAAGATACATTGCGAGGCTCAGCGCGGCGTCCTCCGGCCCTCCTGTCGTCCCATACGCGGTCCAGCTAGTCAATACGAATGGTTCTTCAAAAACGCGGAACGAGTCGTGGGTGACGATGACGAGCACGAAAAGGATGACCGGCCGCAGGCTTGGGATCGTGATGTTCAGAAAGGACTGCACGACATTGGCGCCGTCCACCTTGGCGGCCTCGTAGTACTCGGCCGGAATGCTCTGGAGACCAGCCAGGAAGTAGATCATAAACAGGGCCGACCAGCGCCAAACGATAATGCTTATAGCGGCCGGTTTGATGGCTCGAGGGTCCGCAAACCAATTTACCGGTTGCACCCCAATATTGCTTAGAAGCCAGTTCACTGTACCGTATTCAGAATCTAAGATCAGCATAAACACGATCGAAATGACGACAGCCGAAGTTGCGATTGGCAAAAAGAAGATCGTGCGTAGGAGTCCCTTTAGTGGGAGTGCCTTGAAGTTCAACAGGAGAGCGATCAAAACTGAGATGGGAATGACTAGCAGGATGGCGGCTGCCGTGTACCAAAGGTTGTTTCGAACGGCGATCCAGAAGACGACGTCTTTCGACAGGCGGACATAATTTCCCAAGCCGACGAACTCAGGGTCAATGATCCCCACCCAGTTGGTGAAGGACATATAAACGGCGAAGAAAATAGGGTACACCAGGAAGACCAGGAAGGTGAGCAAGAAGGGGGTCAGGAAGACATAGGGCTCCACCCAGCGCGACCAGCGGGCGGGCACTACCCGCGCCCACCCGCTTCTTCGCGTTCGCTCACCGACAAACGAGGAATGGAGCCCTGCGGCGGCCGGGCTCCATTCCGTTCGCTTCCCGGCGGTTGGGTCAGCCGGTCCTGGCCAATGTCCCATCAGCCCTCCGGCACCTCTTTTGCTTCCTTCGCGGCGGCCTTCAGTCCCTGCTCGGCCGTCATTTCACCGCTCGCAATCTTCGGTATGGCGCGGTTGATGATACCGGTGATCTCCAGCAAGTTGGGGTGCAGGTAGAACTTGCCCATGTTCTGAACCGCCTTTTCCCAGACTTGCATTGACTTCTGTTGGAGGAACCAGTTCTCGTGATTCTGGACGTAAGGATCCTTGAAGCTGTCAAGACGCAACGGCATGTAGTCGACATCTTTTAGCCGCTGGATGTCATTCTCGGGCGTCAAGCTGTTCCAGAGTAGGAAGTTTAGCGCGTTCTCCTGGTTGGGGCCTTTGGCGATAAGCTCGCCACCTCCTCCCCGCTGCGCCGAGGTGAAGTTCTTGCCGGGAAACCTGGGCGCAAGCCGGACCTTCCACTTACCTCGCCCCTCCTCCCCTACGTTTTGTCCCATATGGACCGTCTTACCTGAGTACCAGTCGGGCATCAACGCGGAGACGATCTTGCTGTCCTTATAGGCCTGCCAGGTGCCGGCTGCGTAGAAGGTAGCTGTCGTCCAGGCAATCTTGTGCTTGTTGATCATATCGGCGAAGAGCTGGGTCGCCTCGATCGTTTCCGGGCTGTCGATGATGATGTTGCCGTCCTTGTCGATCAGCCCGCCGCCATTCAGCTCGGTAAGCATGGTCAGGATATTCCAGCTTGAGGTATCGAGGATGATGACGTTCCAGTCTGGGTTCTTCGCCTTGAGCGCCTTGCCAGCGTTAATGACATCTTCCCAAGTATTTAGTTTAGCAGGGTCGATCCCCGCTTCCTTGTAGATATCCTCGCGGTAGTACCAGCCGGCGGCGGCGTTTGTCGACGGATTGCCGTAGTACCTACCTTTGTACAAGAAGTAGTTGGTGTTGGGGACCAGGTCGTGATAGTCTTTTAGGGCATCGGTGGTGTCGACCAACACTTTTTCGGCGATGCCCTTTTTTAGCAAGCGGGGCACGTAGGCTTGCACCCCATTAGAATGCATGAAATCCGACAAGTTCTGGCCGGCCAGCAGCCCGGTGATCCAAGCAGGGACAGGGTCGGTTTCGACGACTTCCCAGGTAATTTTTACCTCGGGGTTCATCTCGCCCCACTTCTTCCAGTTGTCTCTAAATAGTATTTTGGAATTCGCCACCCCTATCTTGACGTTGAGCGCCCCGCGTAGTTTTTCAGCGGGGGGCTTGACGGCCGGCGCAGCAGCAGCCGGCTTGGGCGGGGGCGCCGGCGTTGGGGTGGGTGGA
>JBCLEL010000284.1:0-3252 GCA_038913435.1 Chloroflexota bacterium | reverse complement strand
AGCTAGCCTTTTACGGCGCCGCTGGTGAGGCCGCTGACGATGTACTTCTGCATCACAAGGTAGAAGATGATAGGTGGAATAGTAAATGATAGCGCCCCCGCCATCACCAATTCGATAGGTGTCGCTAGCTCTCCGATGAAGGACGCCAATCCCACTGAAGTCACCCAGCGCGATTGGGTGGTGATGAAAGACGAGGCGAAAAGGTATTCGTTCCAGCCGTCAAAGAAGCCTACTACCGCCACCGCCACCAAGGCCGGCGCTGAGAGCGGCAAGATGACCCGCCATAGCACGCCCATCCGGCTACAGCCGTCAATCAGCGCCGCATCTTCGATCTCCGTCGGGATGGAGTCGAAGAACCCCTTGAGAATCCAGATAGTGACCGGAATCGCAAAAGCCGCGTCCACCAGCACCAGGCCCTGGAGGGTGTCCAGTAAGAACAACTGCCTGAAGATAATGAAAATGGGGATCACCAGCAGCGCGTCAGGTAGCATCTGAGTGCCAAGCAGGCCGAACGAGAAGACTGTGCGCCCGTGCCAGCGAAAGCTGGAAAGCGCATAGGCGCCGAGAATAGAGAAAACCAGACAAACAACCGTGGTCCCTGCCGCGACCCAGGTGCTGTTGGTGAGCCAGGCTCCGATGGGCATAGTCTCAAATAGCTCCACCAGGCTGCTCAGGCGGATGCTTTGAGGCCAGAGCTTGGGCGGGTAGTTGAGGGTGAACCGGGTGGGCTGGATAGCGATGACCAGGAGCCAATAGGAGGGGAAAAATACCACCAGCGTCACCGCTGCGACTGTCAAATAGAGAATGGCCCGCTGGACGATACGGCTTAGCCGATTCCATCGGCGGAT
This sequence comes from Chloroflexota bacterium, assembly GCA_038913435.1. GTDB lineage: Bacteria > Chloroflexota > UBA6077 > FW602-bin22 > JBCLEL01 > JBCLEL01. The sequence continues at coordinate 2,404 of JBCLEL010000284.1, read as the reverse complement.
AGAGGTCGCAGCCGAAGCTTCCAAAGTGTTCACACCTTCTCTACCACAAAACGCTTGTGAAGCCTGAAGTAGATGAGGGCAAACACGACCGAGAGCAAGAGACCCGCGATTCCCAGGGTGGAACCGTACCCCAGGTCGAAGAACTTAAATGCGGTGTTGTAGACTTTCACCACCAGCGTCTCGGTGGCAATTCCCGGGCCGCCGCCGGTGAGTAGGTAAATGGAGGTGAAGCGTCGGAAGGACCAGATGGTGATGAGTAGGATCAGTAGGCCAAGCACCGACGCGATGCCTGGCAGGGTGACGTGTCGGAATGATTGAATGGGGCTGGCGCCGTCAACTTTGGCCGCTTCGTACAGATCGTGGTGTACTGTCTGTAGGGCGGTGAGCAGCACAAGAGTGTAGAAGGGGAAGATCTTCCAGGTGGTCATCAGGATGAGGGAGAACATTGCCCAACCAGGGTGAGTGAGAAAGGGGATGTTGTTTGTCTGCGGGAAGAAGGCATGGACGAAGACGTTGAGCACGCCGAAGTTCTGGCTGAGCATCCACGTCCACAGCAGCACCGCCGCAACCTCCGGGAAGGCCCAGGGTATCGTGATGATCCCGCGGGAGAGCGTGCGTCCCTTAAAGCGGCGGTTCATCAGCAACGCCACCAGCAAGGCGGTGGTCATAACCACCGTGACCACCAGGAAAGTGTAAATGAAGGTCACCCGAATGGCGTTCCAGAACGCCTTATCGTTGAGCAGGCGCAGGTAGTTGTCCAGGCCGACGAAGCGTGGCGCTTTATCGCTGAGCAGCTCCACCGCCTGAAAACTGGTCAGGATATTCTGGATGATCGGGATCAAGAGCACGACGGTCAAGTAGATAACTACGGGCGCCATTAGCAGATAAGGCAGGGAATTTTTGAAACGGCGCCTCGAGGCCGTCGCCGCGACTCTAGGTCGAGCGGCGGCGCTAGGAGCGCCACTCGACCGGCTGGCATCAACTGTCAAGCGTCACCTCGCTCTGGATAATAATGGCCTCTACCGCAAATCGCCAGTCAACAGTGCCCATCGAATCACCAACGACCGGTGGCCCAGGTCGGCGCCACCGGTCGCTCACAGACAATTCTACTAGCGCATAGTCAGGCGACATTTTCGGGAATACCGTTTCAAGTAGGGGCGTCCTTCAGCCGAAGGACGCCCCTACGCCCGTCAGAGCGCCGCCCACTGTAGGGGCAAAGGCATGCCTTGCCCCTACACCTCATGTGAGGTAACACTAGCCGCCAATATTGAGGCGCTTGGCTAGCTCCTCCAAGTCCTTTTGCGCCTCGCCCATCGCCGCCTCGACCGGCTTGTTGGTCGTGAGCACTTCCGTCACCTTCTCGATGACTATCTTGCGGAACTCGGCTACGTTGAACTCCCAGCCTGGCATGATCGTGGAGAGGGCGACGGATACTGACGCTTGGTATCCCTTTACCCACGGGTTCTTGTCAACCCATTCCTTAGTGTGGACGTCCGGGTACATCCCTACCAGGTCCAGGGCATTCTCCATCAGATATTGGTAGTTCTCCTTCGTCCACACGAACTGTAAGAAGCTCTTGGCAGCTTGCTTGTTAGGACTGCCGGCATAGACGCCGACAAACGAAGATAGACCGGTAGACTTCCGGTTTGGCCACGGTGGAGGCGCGGTGTCAATGTACTGGAAGACGCCGGTGGCGTCCTTTTCGCTACCAGTCCTCAGGATGTTGATGTTAGCCGAGTTATCAATATACTGGGCGATCTTGCCCTGCCAGGCCATCCGGCGGAAGGTGGCGGCGTCGGCGCCCTGAGGCATAGCTTCGTCATAGAGTGTTTTGTAGTTTTGTATGGCCTTGATGACTCCTGGGTCAGTGACGGTCGGCTTGCCAGCCTTGGCCCACTGGCTATCATAGCTCAGCACCCAATGGGTTAGGTCATTGCCAAAAAAGCCGGCCGCCTCCGGCACGGTGTTGCGATTGGCGTGGCCAAAGACGTCGGGCCGTTTGGTGAGCTTCTTGGCCGTCGCCAGGTACTCCTCACGAGTATTCGGCGGCGCCGTCACGCCCCCCTCCTGATACAGCTTCTTGTTGTAGATGATAGCGTAGGGAACGGTGGTGGCAAGTAAGCCATAGACCTTGCCGCTAACGTTGACGAGATCCATACCACCTTTGAGGATCTTGTCTTTGACCCCTAGCTTCTCGATGACATCGTCAACCGGTTCCATAGCATTGGCCTTGATCAGGCGCGGCGCCTCGACCTCAGTGAAGGAAAGCACGTCCCCCTCCAGCTTGCCACCGGCGATCTGGGTAATTACGCGCTCCTGATAGGCCGAGTAGTTAAAGGGCAATTCCTCGATGCGCACCTCGCTCTGCGCCGCGTGGAAGCGCTTGACCACCTCGCGCCAGACA
>JBCLEL010000283.1:0-3289 GCA_038913435.1 Chloroflexota bacterium | reverse complement strand
ACTTTGGTGGCTATTACCCATTCATACTACGCCTCTAGCTTCATCGAAGCAAAGGACAACTAATGGAACGCCGGATCCTACTGGTCAATCCGCTATTCATCTACCACGATCCCATGGAAAGAAGGTTGGTGGAACCATACTTCCCATTGGGATTGCTTTATGTCGCCGCCGCGCTACGCGACGCCGGCTGGCAGGTCAAGGTATTTGATTGCGCGTTATGCCCGGATGACCGCGAGTTTGAAGAGGTGCTGGCGCAGGAAAGGCCGAGCTACGTCGGATTCTCGGTTCTAAACACGACGCGCGACCCGGCAATGCGTCTGGCCCGAAAGGCTCATCAGGCCGGCGCAACGGTGATCTTTGGCGGCGCTGACCCGACCTCCAGGCCGGCCGATTACCTGTTCCCGAACGATGGTAATCGGGCCATTGATGTTGTAGTCTGCGGCGAGGCTGAGGAAACAGCAGTCGAGCTGATGGACGCGCTTTATGAAGCCGGCCCAGGCGAACTGCCATTGGACCGGCTGGCCGATGTCAAAGGGATCGCCTTTCGCCGTGGAGATGAGTCCCAAGTCACGCCGGAAAGGCCATTCGTCGCCGATCTGGATGCCCTCCCCTTCCCCGCCCGTGACCTCATTGACATCGCCGGCTATCAGGCCGTGTGGCGCGAGCATCATGGTTACTCATCGCTCTCGATTATCACTTCACGGGGATGTCCATTTAGATGCACCTGGTGCGCCAAGGCTGTGTTCGGACGAAAGTACCGGCAGCGGTCGCCGCAAAATGTCGCCGCCGAGATGAAGCTGGTGAAAGAGGCTTATCATCCGGACCAGGTACGAATGGTGGACGACATCTTGCCATTGAACCGTAAATGGATGGCGGCCTGGCGCGATGTTGTCATCGAACGCGATGCTGTCATTCCATTCGAATGTCTCTCACGAGTGGACCTGGTTGATGAGCAGGTGCTACAAACGATGAAAGAGACCGGCTGCAAGCGTATCTGGTTTGGCGCAGAGTCTGGCTCGCAAAAAGTGCTTGACGCCATGAAAAAGGGCATCAAGGTTGAGGACACCCGTGATGCGGCCCAGGCGATGCGAAAGGTTGGTCTGGAGATGTGCTTCTTTATCATGCTTGGCTATCTGACTGAGGATTGGGAAGACATCGAGATGACGATTGATCTGCTAAAGGAAACGAGGCCGGACGTCTATAGCGTCAGCGTGGCCTATCCTTTGCCTGGCACCGAGTTTTACGATGTGATTCGTGACCGGTTGATGCACGACCACGATTGGCATAGCACCAGCCAAAATACCCTCCTCTTCAAACGCGAAAAGTTCAGCAATGATTTCTATGTCTGGGCTCAACGGCTGCTTCACAATGAGATCAAGCTGGCCAAGTTGAAGTCGCAGCCGGCCACCCCAGCGAATCTGCTTGCCCGGGTCAAGTCGCTGGGGAAGATTAAGGTTTGCCGGGCCGCGCTGGGCGTTTTACGGCATGTTCCGCAAGAGGGTCTCCGTCCATCTTTTAGCTTGGGAGGGGCGCCGCCGGCCAGGCCGTAGCGTGTGGTTGAGCAGACCGCTGGGGTATTTGATTGGATCAGTTGGCGGCAGACGAGGTGTACCATCTGGCGGCCAGCGCATTTGACGCGCTGGCCGCCGACTATGACCAACGCTTCGAGCATGGTAACCGGCTGGGCCGGCTGTTGCGGGCGCGTAGTCTTCTGTCCCTCGACGAAAGTTTACCAGCGGGACTGATTCTCGACATTGGTTGTGGCGCTGGTCGAGAAGCGGCCTGGCTAGCTGGCCGTGGACGACAGGTGGTCGGCATAGACATATCCCCGGCGATGATCGAGGCGGCAAAGACGCGTGCTCAACGGATGAAAGTCGGCGAGAGGCTGAGGTTCTTCATGCTGCCGGCTGGTAGAGTTGCGGACATCGCCGCACTTACTGGTCATAGCCGATTCGACGGCGCCTATTCAACCTTTGGCGCATTGAACTGCGAGCCGGATCTGGCCGGCTTTGTAGGTGGGATCGCCGATCTGCTACCAGCCGGCGCGCCATTGCATCTTATGGTAATGAACCGCTGGTACGCTTGGGAATGTCTCTGGTTTCTGACGCATCAACAGCCGGCCATTGCCCGGCGTCGTTGGGCCGGCTGGGTTGATGCTGAAGTCGCGGCTGGGCAGAATTGTTCGGTGCGGTACTATTCTTTCCAGGAGTTGCGGTCACTTCTGTCCCCCCATTTCGAGGTTGAGCAAGTGCGCGCTTTCACCGCTCTACTGCCACCGCCATATCTGGCCGAGATCGGCGAGCGCCATCCACAAGTGTTGAGAGTGCTGGCGGTGCTGGACCGGTTGCTGGCCGACCGCCGGCCATTGTCATTGTTGGGCGACCATCTGGAAATTACCTGCCGGCGGCGGTCGAATGGGAGGACCGCGATTGATTATGCCTGACCTGACGTCGAGCCGGCGACTGATCTTCATCGCAATTGGGCTGGTGTTCATATCGCTATTCACTGCTGCGATAGCTCAACTGGCTGACCAGCGATTCGCCTGGCTGGAAGCGATCAGGTCCGACATTGCGGCGCGGGCCGAGTTAGAACAGCGGCAACGCATATCACAGGACTGGTACGAGAAAGTCGAGCCATCGCTAAGGCATACGCTCGGCTTGCTGGCTGAGGCAGAAAATGCCCTGGCAGACCTGCAAACGGAGGCGGCCAGGTTGGGCCAACCGACTAGCGAACTGGGATATGAGCGGGCTTGGAGGCCTACTGGCGTTTTCGAGAAGCTAAGGCAGCAGCTAGTTTCACTGTTTGGGGCCTACTGGCGCTACAGTATCAGCCTGTTGGAATGGGAATCAGCCGCCATACGATTTGGGCGGATTGGAGCGAGTGAGCCTTTGGTTCCGCCCGCCGAGCGCCGACTGGTTGCTGATCACGGGAATTGGCTCCAAACCGCGCAAGTCAGGGAAGCTTTCAATGTCGTACAACGTTGCGCTAGCGAGAGCGCCGACGGCATGAGCCGCGAGGAACACCGCTATTGCAGTAACTCAACAGCGACGATGATTCAGGCCGGCCGATACCTGGAAGAACGAGTGCGCTTCGATGCTAAGCTAGTCGCTACGTTGCGACAGGCTAGCTCGAGGCCGAACAGCCTAGTCGAGATGCCGGCAGTTTTGCCGGCTAGACTGTTGCCGGCGGTGTTGACCGGGTTGCTATTTGGGCTGGCGGTCCTGTCGCTGGACTACTATCTGCATTGGCGTTCAAGACGAGCTAATTCTCAGGTGACGCTGTCGGATGC
>JBCLEL010000282.1:0-3297 GCA_038913435.1 Chloroflexota bacterium | reverse complement strand
CTAGCAGGCTGGTTGGGGCGACCCGGCCGGATCGCCCCAACGAAGAATCGGTTGTCTTAGGAGAAATTCTTTGCTCGCTAGCATAATGAACCGCAGAGACGCAGAGGCGCGGAGAAAAAGAAGTGAGGATGCCGTAGGGGGCAGGAGCTTGTCTCCCGCCGCAGGGTTATAGCTTGGCGTGAAGAGCCGCCTAGACGCGAAAAAATGCCGTAAGGCAGGATATTGCGAAGAATCGATTGTCTTAGGAGAAAGATATGGCGCTATTAGACGGCAAGACTGGGTTGATCTTTGGCGTGGCGAACAAGCGCAGCATCGCTTGGGGAATATCCCAGGCGTTGGCCGGCGCCGGCGCACGCTTGGCCTTCACCTACCAGGAGCGCGTTGGCGATAATGTGAAAGAGCTAGCTTCAATCCTGTCCGGCTCGATCACCATGCCCTGCGACGTGCAGAAAGATGATGAGATACAGTCGGTAATGGATCAGGTTGACCGCGAGTTCGGCGGGCTGGACATCCTGGTGCACAGCGTCGCCTTCGCGCCTAAAGAGGCTTTGGACAATCCATACCTCTACACCAGCCGCGAGGCGTTCCACCTGGCGCTAGACATCAGCGCCTACTCCTTGACGGCGATGACCCGGTTGGCGCTGCCGCTGATGCAGAAGCGCGGCGGGGGCAGCGTCATCACCATGACCTTCGGTGGCGACCGCGTCTTTCCAAACTACAACGTGATGGGCGTGGCGAAAGCCGCTCTCGAATCGAGCGTGCGCTACCTGGCCCACAGCGTAGGCGAATACAACATCCGGGTCAACGCGATATCGGCCGGCCCGGTCAAGACACTGGCGGCCCGTGGCATTCAAGGATTTATGGATATGTACGAAAAGTCTAGGGAGATAACCCCGTTGAAGCGGAACATCGAAGTATCAGAGATCGGCAACCTGGCGCTGTTTCTTTGCAGCGATATGAGCAGCGGCATCACTGGCGAGGTGATCTTCTGCGACGCCGGCTTCAATATTATGGGTTTGAAGCAATAAAGGGGTGAGAACAGTTTGTAGGGGCGACCCGGCGGGTCGCCCCTACCCGGACCGAACCGCCGTGACAAACTGCTGCGCGCTTTCTATAACCAGGTTCGCAAAGCTCAGTGAGATTATCTGGGCGCCCCGCGCAATGTGATCGCGCGCCTGTTCAACGCTCGACGCCGGCAGGCCGGTCGCGATGCCGGCCTTATGGCAGGCAGCGATCACCTTATCCACTACTTTCTGCACTTCGGGGTGACCTGATTGTCCGGTGTAGCCCATTGAGAAGGACAGATCGCTCGTCCCAATAACCAGCGCGTCAAGGCCCGGCGTTTGCGTCATTTCGTCCAGGTGTTCCAGCGCCGCGATGTCCTCGAAAAGACCGATGACCAGCGTCTCCTCGTTGGCCTGGCGGATGTAGTCCTGCACCGATTGGCCCGGCCGGCGTGAGAAAAAGCGGGCGGGGCCGAAACTGCGATGTCCCATGGGCGCGTACTTGGCCGCGTCAACCGCTTGCCGAACCTGCTCGGCGTTTGCAACATGCGGCGCGATGATGCCGCTAGTGCCGATGTCGAGATAGCGCAAGATCGTATGCGGATCGTTGTGCGGGACGCGAACGAGGGCCGGCTTGTCAACCAGAAAGGCCGCCCGCACCATCTCCTCGCACTGCGACTCGTTGATCGAGCCATGCTCGGCATCGAGATAGACAGTATCAATGTCGCTGAGGCCCAGCCACTCTACCACCAGCGGGCTGTGGAAAGTAACACCTACGTTCAGGACTGGCTGGCCGGATCTAAGTTTTTTGCGGATGCGGCTTCCTAACATGCTCACCTCGTGCCAGTTGTAGCGCGGGGCCTTGTGCCCCGCCACCCGTTGCGAGGGACAAGCCCTGGGGCTACTCGCGTACTAAGAGAGTGTGTGGAAAGCCATACACGTAAGCCGGGTACGGCCCTCATCCCCTAAATCCCCTTCTCCCGTGCGCGGGAAAAGGGGATTCTATGCTGGGGGACACCCCCAGACCCCCGGCCACGGGGCTGGCGCCCCTCGGCGCTCCCCCTGGCCGGCCTTTAGGCCGTTCGCCAAGCGCCCGGACTTGAGTCCGGCGACGCAGACCCGCTTCTCACACACACTCTAAGGGAATTCCAGCAGGCTAGCGAGCTCCGCTCGGCACAAACAGGCTTGTATCCTTGAAATAGTTGATGCTCATCGCCTCGCGGACCTCGGCAATCGTCTGTCCGGCGGTCTCACGCGCCCGCTTGGTGCCGGCGATGAGTATTTCGTCAATCAGCTCCGGCCTGGCCTGGTACTTCGCCCGGCGCTCCCGCATCGGATCGAGGAACTGGTTTATCGCCTTGACCAGGCGCTTCTTCACCTCGACATCGCCAACCCGCCCGGCCCGGTAGCGATCCTTTAGCTCCTCTACTTCCGCCCTGTCCGAGTTGAAAGCATCGTGATATTGGAAGACCGGGTTGCCTTCTACGTGGCCGGGATCGGTCGCCCGCAACCTGGTTGGGTCGGTGTACATTGACATGACTTTCTGTTGGACGGTCTCAGGGCTATCGGACAGGTAGATGGCGTTATTCAATGACTTGCTCATCTTGGCGTTGCCGTCCAGCCCGATCAGTCGCGGCACCTCGCCGACCAGCGCCTCCGGCTCGACCAACACCGGCTTGTACAGCTCGTTGAACCGGCGCACCACCCGCCGGCAGAACTCGATGTGCGGGACCTGGTCAACGCCGACCGGCACCAGATGGGCTTTGCAGAAGGTGATGTCGGCGGCCTGGCTGACCGGGTAGCCGAGGAATCCTAACATCAGGTCGGTGTAGCCCCGCTCTTTCGCTTCGGTCTTGATCGTCGGGTTGTGGCGCAGGACATTCACCGAGACGAACATCGAGAAAAAGACGGTAAGCTCGGCTATCTCCGGCACCAGCGACTGGACAACAATAGTGACCGCCTCCGGGTCAATGCCAACTGCTAGGTAGTCCTCAGCAACCTGCCGGACATCCTGCGGCAGCCTTTCGGGATGTTCGAAATTGGTTGTGAGCGCCTGCACGTCGGCCAGAAGCAAGAAAGTGTCGTATTCATATTGCAGCTTGACCCGGTTTGCCAGCGAGCCAACGTAATGCCCCAGGTGCAGCGGGCCGGTTGGCCGGTCGCCGGTGAGTATGCGCTTAGATGGTCGAGACATCTAAATACCTCTGACGATTTCGAGATTCAATTGCTTGCGGGATAACGGTTGATACAGCCGGATTTCAAATCACGATCCTAAATCCGTCAGCCTGATATT
>JBCLEL010000281.1:0-3304 GCA_038913435.1 Chloroflexota bacterium | reverse complement strand
CCTCGATGATGTCCCCCTCATGGATGTCGTTGAAACCTTCGATGGAGATACCGCACTCGTAGCCACTCTGGACCTCGCGAGCATCGTCTTTGAACCGCTTCAGGCTATCAATCCGGCCCTGGAATAAATTAGTCCCATCCCGCAGCAGCCGGACCTGGCAGGACCGTGCCACCTTGCCATCGGAGACCATGCAGCCGGCGATTACTCGATTGCGCCCGAATGTAAACAACTGTCTGACCTCGGCATGGCCGTCAACCACCTCCACAAACGCCGGCTCCAGCACCCCCACCATCGCCCTTTGTATGTCCTCGACGACTCGATAGATGATATCGTACTGGCGTATCTCGACGCCGTTGATCTTGGCGGTGTTTCGTGCGCCAGGCTCGATGGGCGTCTTGAAACCGATAATCATTGCGCCGGAAGCTTTGGCCAGCAGCACGTCGGACTCGACGACTGTCCCGGCTGCGGCGTGGATCACGTGAATCCGAACCTTGTCGGCGCTCAGCTTCTCCAAAGAAGACTGGATCGGTTCTATCGAACCCTGAACGTCGGTCTTCAACACCAGATTCAACTCTCGGCTCTCGTTTGAGCGGGCCTGACCTGATAATCCCTCCAGGGCCGTAGTTCGGCTGGCACCGGCGGCAGATTCCGCCTGGGTGTTATGCTCGATCCATGCACGCGCCGCCTTTTCATCGGCGAAGACTTTGAATTGGTCGCCAGGCGTTGGCGTCTCAGAGAGACCAATTATTTCGACCGGAGTAGATGGCTCAGCCTTCTTTACCCGCTTGCCGCGATCATTGAACATTGCCCTCACTTTACCGACAATATTGCCAACCGCGACTACATCACCAACGTTCAGAGTACCTGATTGGACCAACAGAGTCGCGGCGACACCGCGCGCCCGGTCAATCTTCGCCTCGATGACTGCGCCTTCGGCCGGCTTGTCGGGGTTGGCCCTCAGATCAGCCATCTCGGTGACCAGCAGGATCATCTCAAGTAGCTGGTCTATGCCGGTGCCTTTGATTGCAGACACCGGCACCGCGACCACATCGCCACCGTATTCCTCGACCAGTAGATTCGCCTGGGCTAGTTGATTTTTGACTAAATCGAGATTAGCCTGCGGCCGGTCAACTTTGTTGATTGCGACTACAATCGGCACTTTGGCCGCTCGGGCGTGGGCTATCGCTTCTAACGTCTGTGGTTGGACACCATCATCAGCCGCTACTACCAGTACAGCAACATCAGTCACCTTGGCGCCCCGGGCACGCATCGCAGTAAAAGCTTCATGTCCAGGGGTGTCTAAGAAGGTAATCTTTTTGGCATTAATCTCGACCTGGTAGGCGCCGATATGCTGGGTAATCCCGCCTGTCTCTTTGGCGGTGACGTTGGTTTGCCGTATCCTATCCAAAAGGCTGGTCTTGCCGTGGTCAACGTGTCCTAGAATGGTGACAACCGGCGGCCGAAGCTTTAGATTTTCTGGACGCTCACTGGCCGGCTTGTCTAGATCTTCGGCGGTGACTGTTTCCGGCTTTTCTTCAACAGGCTCTTTGACGGTAAACCCAAGCTCTTCGGCAACTATAATCGCGTCGTTGTAACCTATCAACTGGTTGATCGTGGCTAGAGTGCCACTTGTGATCAGCGATTTGATGACCTGGTTAGGGGAAACCTTTAGCAACTCGGATAGAGTCTGGACAGTAACTCTTTGCGGAATCGAGACTTCAATAGCTGCTGGTGGTTGGGAGACCCCAACCGCCGGGACGGCTGCCGGTTTCTGCGTTCTTCGGTCGGTCGTCAATGTGGGTGGTCGGCGACCGCCGCTAGTTTGGCGCCTGGGGCTAGGGGTGAACCTACCGCCGCGTCCGCCACTGAATCTTGGACTCATACACTACCTCCTAAAATCAGCCGACCCTGATTTCATGGTCGGCGCGGTGGCGGAACCAGTGCGCTGGCTACGGAAGCCTGCAAGGTTAGAGTTGCATAGGCCGATTAACTCTCACTTTATCGCACTAATATTACATAACACATTCGCGTCTAACCGGCGGCTGGACCTGATTCCGACAACATACTCGAATAGCTCAACAGAGCGTCTCTCTCATCTTTATTCAATGAAGACCGTAAAGCATTCGCGATCAGATCAGACCGGACCGCCTTTTCCCAGCACTCTCGTTGCGTGCAAAGGTAGGCGCCACGACCGTTTTGTCGACCGGTCGGATCTATCTTGATGCCTTCATCGGTTCGCACAATCCTTATCAGTTCTCGTTTTGGGTGCACCGTCCTGCAAATAACGCAGGTGCGTTGGGGTGTCTTGCGATTGCGATGCGCCGCGCTCATCCTGATCCCTCGAGAAATGGCTCAGCCCAAACCCTTAACTTGTCGCCTCCTGCGGTTGACCACTTGTGCGATCGGCCACTTTAGTCGCGCTAGTTTGGCGATCTTCGGACTTTATGTCTATGCGCCAGCCAGTCAGTTTAGCCGCCAACCTAGCGTTTTGTCCCTCGCGTCCAATCGCCAGGCTTAGCTGGCGCTCTGGCACTAACACAGTCGCTGTCCTATCCGCCTCGTCAAGCTCGACCGACACCACCTGAGCCGGACTAAGAGCGGAACTAATAAACAGTTTGATGTCATCATTCCATAGCACTATGTCAATCTTTTCGCCGTTCAACTCGTTGACGACGTTCTGGACACGTGTGCCGCGCATACCAACACACGAGCCAATCGGGTCCACGCCTTCTTCGCGTGCGATCACGGCCACCTTAGACCTGAGACCTGGTTCACGCGCGATAGATTTGATCTCGACAACGCCGGACGATACCTCCGGCACCTCTAGCTCAAACAGACGCTTAATCAAACCCTTGTGAGTACGCGAAACTATCAGTTGAGGGCCTCTAGGTGTCTTGAGGACCTCGACGATATATACCTTTAGGCGCTGGCCAGGCCGGTAAACCTCCGCCGAGACTTGTTCGTTTGGCGGGAGCACCGCCTCTGCCTTTCCGAGGTCTATTATCACTGCGCGCTGCTCGATCCTTTGCACGACGCCGGTCACAATCTCATCCTGCCGGTCTATGAAAGCTTCATAGACCAGTTCGCGTTCCGCTTCGCGCAAACGTTGGAGCACCACCTGCTTAGCCGTCTGCGCTGCGATTCGGCCGAAGTTGTCCGGCGTACCCTCTAACGCGGTCATACTGTCAAGCTCAGCCGAGGCATCCAGCTTGCGAACGTCAGCCAATGCGATCTCGTTGTCGAGGTCCTTCACCTCCTCGACGACCTTCTTGAACAACATAACTCTCACCTGACCGCTGCTCCG
>JBCLEL010000280.1:0-3353 GCA_038913435.1 Chloroflexota bacterium | reverse complement strand
CCGCCTAGCATAGCCTAAGACCTCGTTTGAGTTAACACTAGCCGGCCCCGCCCTGGCCGGCAACGGCGAGCTTTGCTGGTTCGCCGGCGCTTGATTGCGGCTGGCTGCTCTCGGCCAGCGCCAGCGCCACTACTATCTCGTCCGGCCTCGGCGCGCCTGGCACTCGTATCTCCATTGCGTCCAGGTGCAAAGAGCCGGCTGCTGATCCTGTGGGTGGTTGAAGCTGCACGCTAATCATCGTGCCAGGCCCGCCCACCTTCTTGGTTGAGGGAATGATCTCCTTCCCGCCACCGATTGTCTGGCCGACGGCGACACTAAATTTGGGGTGGATCAACGCCGCCGCGTGCTCGATCTCGCCGTCCACGCCAACGATAGCCGCCTTGACGAAGCTCTCGACTCTGCCTCTCTCAACATACTGCAAAGCCTTCTCCGCCAATGTGTAGGCAAGCTGTTCTCCCATCTTCATCATCTCGGTCAAGTCTTCATCGTAGCGCCCGGCCAGCGGGTTCTTCACTACGGCGATAATGGCCACTCTCCGTCTGGGTGGTTCACCTGGCCTGTCTATTCTCCCGAAAGTCTCATCAATGATGGAAACTAAGCGCCTGATCTCCATAGCTGTGAATACTCCCGTTGTCAGTTCAGGCTGCATTGTATACGACCGCAGCCGCTTATTTGCTAAATTCGGGTGCTTGCAACACCATTGTATCGGCCTCGGCCGAGCCTTGCACATCCGGTTAATGTTGCTGGCATCTGTGGGGTTGGTCGGTCTGATGGCCGGCTGGACACACGACATAAAAGTGTAGCCGGTATGAAATAATGGTGGCGATATTTTCACATATAAGGCAGACCCGCGTGTCCGCCTTATATGTGAAATACGTAGGGGGCGGACTCCGTGTCTGCCCATAGGCATCAACCTAAGGATAAACGTAAGGGAACCTCACGGTAATGGTTCAGATTGTAGGGGTTGCGTCCCCTGTTTGAATATCAAGGGGAGCGCCGAGGGGACGAAAGTCACCTCGGTCGGGGGCTGGGGGTTGCCCGGGAGCAAGCCTCGCCATATGAACCTTTACACATTTCAAGACTGAGCGTGGCCGAATAATAGCAGGCAGCTCTGTCGTTTGGTTGGTGGTCCGTGGTTCGTCACACGATGCTTTACACCATTGGAAAGACGGCTCCTCGTTTAGAATTGGTAATCTCCGAGGGCAGTCAAGATAGGTTGCGGATGCAGACCGCAGTTCTATAACTCTCGGCATGCGGGTTGTGTTTGAGGTGAAACGCCGATGACCTATGAGTATTGCGTGTTGGAAGTGTACCTGGAGTATGTCAAGGGCGCCGCCGCGAAGGAACGTGGCTGGAAACGGGAGGGTGTTATTTTGGTAGCTAAGGTCATTGGTGAGACTGCAACCGGAGACCTTCGCGTGCTTCTCGGAAGAGAGGGGGAAGAAGGTATGTACCTAATCGCAGATTCACTGGCAGCGAAGCAAGCCTGCCTGGGCGTTCTGAACGAACTCGGTGCCAAGGGGTGGCGGGTCGTCCAATACACTCCCCATCGTCCGGAGCACGATTCAGGGTTTCTGGGCGATTACGGTGCAAAATTCTACTGCGCCTGGCCGACTGGTGATTTCCTACTAGAACGGCCCAAAAGCTAGGGGGCACTGAACCGGGAACCAAGGGTTCCTCGAAGATAGCGGTCTAGCTGCCAACGGCTAGCGAATACTACTTTTCCGCCACGGTAAGTCCAGAAATGTGTAAAGGATCATATGGCGAGGGTTGCCGGGAGCGGCGATTGTTTACTGCCAAACCGACTGATGCTGCTTAGCTTGATGCGCACGGGGGCGGACTCCGTGTCTGCCCTTTACAGTTCTAGGAATTTGGAGAGTAGCGGAGGCTGGCTTTATGGACCCGAACGGCAAAGTAGCGATAGTCACCGGCGGAGGCACCGGCCTCGGCAAGGTGATCAGCTTGAAGCTAGCGGCGGCCGGCGCAACGGTTGCCGTCAACTACCCAGGGGTTGACGAGCAGGAGGCCAACGCGACGGCCACTGAGATCGTGGCAGCCGGTGGCAGGGCTATCGCCGTAAAAGCCGATGTATCAGTCGCCAGCGACGTAGCCAGGATGGTGGAACAGGTGGCGGAAGCGTTCGGTGGGGTAGACATCCTGGTCAACAACGCCGGAGCTACGGTGTTCGTCCCCTTTGTTGACCTGGAGGGCTTGAAGGAGAACGACTGGAACAGGGTCATGGCGGTGAACCTCAAGGGGCCGTTCCTTTGCGTCAAGGCCGTCGTGCCGTACATGCGCCGTCGTGGCGCCGGAGTCATCGTCAATACTACCTCCGGCTCCGGGATTTATCCCACTGGCAGCAGCATCGTTTACTCGGTGTCAAAAGCAGGGCTGCAAATGTTGACCCGGTGCCTGGCGCTTGCCCTGGGGCCAGAGATTCGAGTAAACAGCGTGGCTCCCGGCCTCATGCCGACTCGCTGGGGGATGCTCTTTGGTGAGGAGTCCATCAAGCGCCGGGCGCACGACCTGCCGCTCAAGAAGATTCCAGAAATAGAGGACGTGGCGGAGGCGACCATCTTTGCTATCCACAACGACTCAATGACCGGTGCGACTATCTCGATTGACGCCGGCAGCGCGTTGCTTCGCGGGTAACGGAGTCATCCCTGAGCGTCTGATCGTGCTGCAAGGCAAAGTCAATAGCCAACGGCCACTCTCGTAGAAACAGCGTTAGAGAAGACTCTGCCGTCTGACTTTTAATGGGCGGTTAATCGACATGGCATAGGCCCCCCTCTATTATCAGCCTCGGGGTCGCGACAGGCCCTGAACGTAGCCGGCAAGGTGGTGGATGTTGTGGCGGTGAGGGCTGGCTCAAAGTATTATGCGCGCGACCCCCTACCACCATCAGAGCATATTGCGGCTTGCAGGGCGCCGCTCTACAGCGACTGGCCGACAGGCGGCATTTCCTGATACTCGATTAGGCGCTTAATTCATCAGGCTGACTAGCACATCAAAAGGTGGAGGGTTGTTTAAGAGGTGGCTATGCAAATTCGGGAAGAAGAGGAGATGGAGGTCGAGTTGCAGAGGACGCGGGAAGCGATCCAGCGGCACGCTGAGGAGATGATCGGCCTCCTTTTGCAATTGGAGACCCGGCTGGAAAGTCGGTTGTTTCAAGCCCAGGCGCGGATAGCCGAGCTGAAAGAGGCTAGGCTTGCGGCCGGCTCAGCTGAACAACACCTACCGCCGGCTCATAACGGCGATCTGCCCAAGCTGCCATTGACCGTTGACAGCGGTGACGAGCTTTTGGTGGTGGCCCGTGCAAAGCGGAACGGCCATTCAACCAATGGCAATGGCAA
>JBCLEL010000279.1:0-3373 GCA_038913435.1 Chloroflexota bacterium | reverse complement strand
ACAACCCAAGCCAACTCCTAGCGCCTCATCAGGCCGGCGCGCGGCGCGGGTCGCGGACGTGGAAGGTCAACAGGCTGGTTCCCAATGAGGCCGCGATTATTGCCACCCAAAACATCGCTTGATAGCCGGCCTCATCGGCGATGATGCCGCCGATAACTGGCGCGATGAATATCGCCGGCGACACTGCAACGCTGCCAACCGCGAAATAGGTCGCCTGCTCGGCCGGCGGGGCAAACTCCAGCAATATGTTTGGCGCTGACACCTGGATTGACGCGAAGGCTGCCCCTATCCCGATATAGACCAGGTAGATGAGCCACCACTCTTGTGACGCCATTAAAGCCGCCACATTCGCCCCGACCAAAGCGATTGAGCCCAGGACAATGACGATTTTATGGCCCTTGCGGTCGGCCAGCGGGCCAAAGGTTAGATTAAATACGATCTGTGAGGCCATTAACGCGAAGTTAAAAGCGCCAACCTGCCACTCCGGCAATTGCAGCTCGCGTAGGGCATACACGGTGAAGAGACCATTCGACATCATGCCGAGGACAGAGACTGCGCGGGCTAGGAGATACCAGGAAAAGTTGTGATTGCCCCGCAGTACCACCGGCAAATGAGCAAAGTAGGCGCGCAGGCTGAGTTTAGGCCGATCAATGATGACCTCCGGCTCACGCGCCAGGGCCAATAGTAAGTAGCCTATCATTGCTGCCACAAAGCCGGCTGATAGGATGATCGCGTAGTTCGATGGATAGCGGTAACTCTCCAGCGCGTAGCCGACAAATACTGATGCGCCCAGTCCCATGCCAGCGCCGATGGCCGCCCCCGAGGCGTAGAACCGGCCCCGCAGGGTGACCGGGATGACTTTTGATATCATGCCTATCCACACCGGCGCTAGCGCCCCGCCTGCTGTTGTCAACACGGCAAGGGCGATCAGCATAATGACCAGCACTAGCGCCGGCCGGCCCTCGGCTAGCAGATAGACGGCTATGGCGAGCAGTAGGAGTGGCAGTCTTTCCAGCCAGGTGTAGCGGAGCATCGTTGGCAGCTTGCGCGACAGCCGGTCGCTGAAGTTGGCGGTGAAGATGGCTGGCATCGTCCAGCCAAGCATCATAATCGCCGGAATTAGACCGATGACCGTGTTGGAAGCGCCAAGCCGTTCGGCCAGGGCCGGCAGAATTGTCAGATTGGATGCGAAGGTCAGCGCAAGGGCAAAAAACGCCATGTTTGCCACCAGCGTGACCATATTCCACCGCAGGTGGCGAGTGGCGAATTTGCTTGCTTCTTGCCTGGCTGGCGTTTGTTCCACGTCTAAGACCGAGCTATCCTATGTATCGCTTTAAGTGGGTTCGATTGGCCGCGATAGTAGGGGGGCCGTTCGCCACTACAGGTCTCACCATTCGCGTGGACCCAAGTTGCAAGTATAACCGCCGGCGGTCGGTCAGTTGTGCACCATTGCGGTTGGTGATGCTTGGCTGAATCCGGCCCGACGCTGGCCGGCATCGTGGACGCACCATCGGCCGGCGGATTATGATGATTGTTGATCTGGTAGGCTGGCCTAACAGGTCTGACTAACGCCGGTAGCTTGCGAACCCACACGAGGAGGTGAACCTTGGAATTAACAAGTTCGGCTTTCACGGCAGGGGAAATATTCCCCGCCGGCATGCGCTGGGCGAAGGAGACTGATATCATCGCGGCCGGCCTCGCCGCCGGCCTGGTTGACAACAAGACGGCCGCGCCTCTCGCAGCAAGGGACGCAGCGGCCCTCGCAAGCCGAATACCAGAATGGGGACAACTACTACAATCAGCGCCACTTCAACCACCAGCAAGGCGGCCAGTCGGCCAATTTCAGGTCGCAGGTACAGCGCCTCCAACCTTGCCAAAGCAAGGGTAAACACCATCATCCCGACCAGGGAGCCATGCATCAGCGCCAAAAGCCGAACGATGAAAGTCGTGGTGGCGCCCAGCGACCAGGCCGCCGCGGCTACTATTACCGAGCATAGAAGGCCGGTACCAACCATCCTCAGCAAGGCGAAGGTGTGTAGATCGGCGCCCTGTTGGGCTAATATCCAGGCAGTTAGAGTCAACAGGCCGGTGCAAACACCGACAATCCCCACCAGCATCAATCGCCGGTTCAACATGATCATCGCGTGCACCGCCATAATGTGTACCACTATGTAATAGCCAGCTAACAAGAAAACTCGCGCGGCATCAATAGCTGGCAAGTAGGCCGGTAATATCAGCTCGACAGCTAGCGGCAGCGCCAGATAAGCCATGCCCAACAACGGGGGCAGGGCGATTGACAGCAGGCCAGTGGGAACACCGATATAGCGCAGTATCCGCCGTCGGTCATAGCGTTCCCCATACTCAAATGCCATAGTCGGATACAAGACGGAGCCGTAAGTGGACAGTATGGCGAGGACGCTACCCAGGGTGACACCCAACGTGTAATAGCCCAACTCCGCCGGTGGCCTATGAGTGGCGATGATGGCCCGATCAAAGGTCTGGAAGATGGACATCAACCATTGATAGGCGATCAGCGGCAAACCAAAAACTAGCAGTGAACGTAATACTCGCAATTCGATGCGAAAATAACCGATGTCGAATGCGCCGGCCCGCCAGATAAGGTAACAGCTTATGCCGGAGGTCAGCAGCGCACTAGCCACGTAGCCAGTGAATCGAAATAGGTACACCAGCGTCAGGCCGGCGACTGTCAGCAGGCTTCGGACTAAGGTGTACCTGTTCACCTCGTCAAACCGTCTCTCGCTCTTTAGAATGCCGACGGAGACGCTCCAGATCATCTCGGTGACCAGCATCAGGCTGACAACGCGGAAAGCTAAAGCAAGAAGGGGATTAAACTCCACAACAAACGACACGGCCAGAGTCGCGATAGCGGCTAAGCCGGCCATCAGGACTGAAAAGGACACTGCGACCTGCTTCGTCTCGACGAATTGGCCAGGCTCGCCACGGCCGGCCAATATGGGCAGCGTCCTGGCCAGCGCCTCCTTAACGCCGAAATCTATGTTTTTGCCATAGATAACGATCAGAAATGCCTGCGCCCAGTAGCCTAGCAACTCCGGTCCAAGCAGACGAGCGGTCACCAGCGAGGCAACCGTGGTTAATAAGGCGCTCAATCCCGAGACGCCGACAAAAACAGCGATTATCTTGGGTAATCGGCGCGGCGTCTCCAGCCGTGAAATGCTCACTGTGGCGGTAGCTTCATCCACTACCACCGCATCATCATCTCTTATCAAACTGACTATGTAGCCTTTGGTTACAGTTTGTGGCCCTGGTCTATGTGGACTACAACAAGTCCAATTGAGGCGCGACTCTGAAGAAGGATTTTAAGACTCCAGCCTGTGTCCGCCGGCTTCCCCGC
>JBCLEL010000278.1:0-3374 GCA_038913435.1 Chloroflexota bacterium | reverse complement strand
TTTATCAATGGCGTAGCCCAGGGCGCGGCGGACACGAGCATCCTCAAAAAATTGCGAGCGGGTATTGAGGAGCAGGAGCGTTAGCTTCGAGTAATCGGCCTGGGAGTAGACCGACACTCGTGACTCAGCGCGAATGTCGGCGAGCTGATCCGGCGGCAAAGAGCGTATTCCTTGTGCCTCACCCAGATTGAGGGCGGCAAGCGCCTTATCGAAGCTAGAGTAGAAACGAAGCCGTATCTCGTCTAGGTAAGGCGCCACCCCGTAGTAGTTGCGATTCGCTTCGAGCGTTACTTGCTCCAGGCTCGCATCTTTCACTTTGAATGGGCCAGTGCCGATAGGGTGGGCGTTGAAGGAATGGGAGGGCAGCTGTTTGGCCGGCGTCTGCGCCAGGATATGGGCAGGCGCGATGCCAATGGTGGTGAACTCGATAAATGGCGCCAATGGTTCACGGAGCTTGAACTCTACCGTGTAGTCGTTCAGTTTGACTACATTGACCGTCTGCCACAACTCGGCCATTGCCGGGCTCCCCTGATAGCCCGGGTCCTGGATCGCTTTTACAGTGAACACTACGTCGTCAGCGGTGAATTGCCATCCGTCGTGCCAAGTGACGTCGCTGCGAAGCTTAAAGACGTAGGACAACCCATCGCTCGAGACCTGCCAACTCTCAGCTAACTTAGGTCGGATTGAGCCATCAGCGGCCATCCGAGTTAGCCCGTCAAAGACCAGCGCCGTAATGTCTTCATCTATCTCGTTGAATTGCGACAGGAGAGGATTGATGTACTTCGGCCGGCCAACCACCGCCTCGGTATATCGTCCGCCAACCGCCGGCACGACCTCGGTGGCGCTTGTCATGGCGGCGGCGGCGAAAATGATAGCGAGCGCGATCAGCCCAGCGACGACTGCCAGCAGCGGAAGTCGAGCCTTCAAATCGAAGCGGCTGTTTGTGACGAGTGGTCTGATCATAGCCCTGTAATGCGACCGATCAGGCTCGCGCCGCGAAAACACTCAAGATTGAAATGGTGATAAAGATTCCTGCTAGCATAAGGGTCGCCTGAAATAGTGTCTTCTCGAAGCCACGACGGGTGCGAAATACGGACGAGTCGCTGCCGAATGTTGACCCGAGGCCGGTATTCCTGGCCTGTAACAGGATGACGCCTATCAAAAGAATAGACAACAGTATTTGGGCAACGTGTAAATAAGTCGCCACTATCTACTTACTTCCAATCCAGTCAAAATATTTATTTAGCGAACGCTTGAGTCTTGTAGGCATTATACCTGATGCCGGCTGTTGGTGAAGAAGTCGGCGGCGACCACCGCTGAGGGAACGAATATGGAAGACCAGTATGTAGAGATGACGTTCGCGGAAGCTGAGCGGGCGCTGAACGACTCGACAAGCGAAAAGGCGCTGCTGACCGGGCCGGCCAGGACTGGCAAATCTTCGCTGCTCAAACTGCGGCTACGCCAGTGGTTGGAGGCTGGCGCGCCTGGCGATCAGATCACCTTTGTAGCGGTCAATCTGGCCGCCGCTAATCGAATGAGGGACTACTATTATTCGCTGAGCTTGCCGGCCGTAGTTACACCACGTTTTGAAACCTACTTCACTATCGCCGGGGCAACGGTCGCCCGTCACTGGCCGCTGGTGCGCGACCTGACCGTCCCCAGTGAACGCCGGCTGTACTCGACACCATTAGCAAACGACCTGGCACAGTACCACCTTCGTCGGATCGTCGAGCGACTCATGCGCGACGAGGGTTACTTCCGGGGCCTCCGGATCCGGCCAGAGCGAATCGTAGCCCAACTATTGGACACCGCCCACAACGCCGCGCTTAACGGTTGGTCTATTCCCAAAGCAGTCAAGCGCCTGAAAGCGAGTTGGGCCGGCGAACGGAGCCGGCTGGAACACTTCGATCAGGCGGAAAAAACGTTGGGCGAATATCGGCTGTTCTGCGCTCGGCACGGGCTGATTGACCTATCCTTGCTGGTCGAGTATTTCACTCACCTGTTGGAAACCGAGCCGGCTGTCCTAGACGGCCTGGCGGCCTCTGCTAGGTACCTGCTCTCCGACAATTTGGAAGAGCAACCGCCGGCCAGCCAGCAGCTAGTGGTTGAGCTTGCGGACCGGTCGGCAAGCGCGCTGATCGTAACTGATGATGAGGGTGGCTTTCGTGAGTTTCTCGGCGCCTATCCGGCCGGCGTTCAACGAATGGCAGGACGACCCAGCCGGCGAATACGACTGCTGCCAACGCTGAATCCCGGCCTGAGGTGGACGGAGCAGATCGCCAACACAATGTTGCGCCTTAATCGGGAGACGCGCAGCGACGAAGCCGGCTCCGATTGCGCGTTCCAAGCCTGGACCGCTCGCAGCCGCCCGGAGATGATTGATTGGGCGGCTGAGCAAACGGCTCGACTGCTTAACGGAGCCGAGGGTGGCAAGGAATCGGTGTGCCTGCTGGCGCCTTATGTTGATGGGGTATTGACGTTGATGACGGAGGACGCCTTAGCGGCTAGGGGACTCGCGGTACAGGTGAGGCGACCCTCGGATGCCCCGACCGACCGACCGTCTGTTCGCGCCTTCATCGCCTTAGCCGCGCTGCTGCACCCGCGCTGGGACCGGCCGGTCAGGCGTGACGATCTTCGCCTGACCCTGAGTCTGCTCCTAAATATTGACACAGTCGTCGCATCTATTCTCCTGGAAAGAGCCTATTTCCGGTCGGAGAACAGCTTCGTCAGGATGCTGGATGACAGAGTCGTTGGCCTGATCGGCGAGGAATCGGCCTCGAAGTATCACTACTTCCAACGTTGGTCGGAGGCTTACCAGGCGGGTGAGGAGTTGCCGGTCAATCTATTCGTCCGTAAGCTTTTTGGCGAGTTGGTGGCGCGCTGCTACGAGCCAGCCGAGATTCCGTCCAGACTTGTAGCCGACTTTATCGCGTTGGAACGCTCAGCAACCCACTTCGTCGAGGTTGGACCAACGGTGTTCACCACTGACGGTTCGCCCCAAACAGGCGCCCGTTTCCTCGATATGCTCGCCATGCGAGTGACGTTGGCGCGGACTCAGGTTGATACACCTGTGCTCCCCGGAGAAATCTACTTGATGCCGGTCCACACCTTTCTAACCAACGATTTGACCTGTGACCACCAGGTTTGGCTAGACGCCGGCTCATCTGGCTGGTGGGAACCGCCTTCACGCCCACTGGCGAACCCGTTTGTCCTGCGACCGGACTGGCCGGCCGGCCAGGTTTGGGATGTGAAAGCAAGGACGAATAGGCAGACCGCTGCGCTTGCTCGTGTCATAAACGGATTGGCGGCCCGTACTCGCAAGACCATCTCGGTCGTGGCTTGCGAAGAGGGCGGCAACGTCAGCGGAGTATTAT
>JBCLEL010000277.1:0-3380 GCA_038913435.1 Chloroflexota bacterium | reverse complement strand
AGTGACAGTAATCGCCCCAGCTATTCCCTACCAGCGAGGCAAGCTCTTTAGTATGTCCGATCTCAGGTTACCAACTGACGAGGAGCTTCTTGAAGTCTTACAGATGGTGAAAACGATAGCCGTCGTCGGTCTCTCACCTGACCCGAATCGTCCCAGCAATGAGGTGGCTAGCTATCTTTTGCAGGCCGGCTACCGCATCGTGCCCGTCAATCCGAGCCTAGACCAGGTGTTGGGCGAGAAGTCCTATCCGTCGCTGGCCGCCATTCCCTTTTCGGTTGATATAGCTGTCGTGTTCCGGCGGCCGGAGGCGCTGCCAGCAGTGGTGGCCGACGCAATCGAGGCAAAGACACCGCGCCTCTGGTTCCAGCTAGGCGTGGTCAACGAAGACGCTATCCAGATGGCGCTCGCCGCTGGTAAACAGGCGGTTGTTAATCGTTGCATCAAGGTCGAGCACCGCAGGTTGCTGGCCGGCCTTCGCTAATGGGGGCCAAATAGTGGCGTTCGAACAGTACAAGATCGTCCACGTCACCCACCGCTACCTGCCTGGCCTCGGCGGCACCGAGCGCCTTCTGGCCGGCCTGGCCAACCGCCAGGCGGCGGCCGGTCACCGAGTCACCGTCATCGCTCCCAGCACGTTATCCGACCTGAGTTTACCCCCTGCGCCGGCCGGCGCACTGCCGGCTAAGGAGAAGATAGGCCAGGTATGCGTCCGTAGATTCCAGGTGGCCGGCTTGCCAGGGGGGCCGGCTGGCTACAATGCCTTGCGCCGGCTTTTGCGTACCATATCCGATCTGCCGGTTGAACAGACGCCCGCGCTCTCCCAAGCTCTGCTGTTGATTGCCATTCGGATCAGCCGATTGACGCCGTCTTCGCCCGATCTCGACAGTGTCCTAAGCGACACCATCCGCGATGCGGATGCGGTTCACTTTATGAACATCTGCTACGAGGGGTTTGGCTGGCGTGCCCTGGCCGTCGCCCGCCAACGCCGTCTGCCGTTTGTATGCACGCCGCTCATCCATTTGGGTGAATCAGCAAACTCGGTGGTGCGGCGCTACTACACGATGCGTCAACAAATCGCTCTTTGTCGGCAAGCCGACCACATACTCGCAGCTACATACTTAGAGTCAGATTACCTTGCGTCCGTTGGCATTGACCAGCCGAAGATAACGGTGGCCGGCGTTGCAATCGAGCCTGACCAGCCGGCCGGCGATGGTGGCCGCTTCCGCCAACGGCATGGGCTGGCCGACGGTCCGATCGTTGTTTATGTGGGCCCTTATCAGCAGGACAAAGGTGTTTACACGCTGGTTGAGGCGGCCGGCAAGCTGAATTCGGCTGGACGTTCTGCAAATCTGGTCTTGGTCGGCCAGTCCAACCAGAGGTTCGCTAGCTGGTTGAATCAAAAAAGCTTCGCCCGCGCCGGTTGGCTGCGCCTACTAGGCCAAGTTGACGATCAAGAAAAGGCTGATGCCCTGGCGGCCGGCTCGGTTCTGGCTTTGCCATCTCGGACCGATTCGTTTGGGCTGGTAGTGTTGGAGGGATGGCACGCCGGCTTGCCGGCGGTGGTAGCCAGGGCCGGCGGGTTGCCGGCTGTTGTCGAGGACGGCGTAGATGGGCTGGTTGTGGAGTACGGCAACGCGGACCAGCTCGCCTTCGCCCTCGACCGATTGCTGTCCGATCCGACGCTGGCCGGCCGGCTTGCCGCTAACGGTCGCCAAAAGCTGGCTGAACGTTACAATTGGGAGCTAGTCTATCCCAAGGTCCAAGCTGTTTTCGACCGACTTGTAAAGGAAAGGAGGAGCCGGCGATGAGTCTGACGCCGTTCGGTATGTTGGTCTCCGGCCGGCAACAGGCCCGTAGCTGGCGCGACTTCGACGCCGGCCAGGCGCGGTCGTCGCTGCCGGTGATGGGGTTTGGCTGGGCATTCCCCACCACCGCTCAGCCAACCAGCGAGAGCAGCCTTTTTTTGACGATTGACGCCGGCGAATACAGCTATCGTTCACGACCGGAGTTTGACTTGATCGGTCTGCGCGCTATTGAACACGGGCCGTTGCTGCTCACCTACCGATGCGAGACAAGCATTTTCAAGTTAGAGGCTAGCTACTCTCTGGCAGCCGGCGGCGACGCGCTGGTCGAGGTTGCCGTTGTAGAATCGCTCTCGCCACGCCAAATTGAGCTGCGACTTGGTCTTGGCTCGCTGATCGCGCACTACCGACAAACCGGTAGGAACCCGGCTGACTACCCACTTGGTTCGCCGGTTCTGTTGCAAGGGCCGGCCAGCGACCCTTGGGACTCGGAAGAACGATCCAAAGTCCAATCGGCGATCATCGCGGCGCTGCCGGAACTCCAATACGAGCAGCTAGCTATTGAGGGCTCATCCTGCCGGCTGCGCCTCGCGCCTGGCGAGCGAGTGCAGACCCTCCGCCTATTGCCAAGAGGGGCTGAGCGGCCGCAGGTCAACGTTGATGACGCGCTCGACAGTTTGCGGCAGGCCAGACAGGAACAAGACACTTTCTTATCCGACTGCCCACGTCTGGAAGGCGATTGGCCGGCCCATTGGGCAAACGGCTTCCGCTACGACTTCGAGACTGTACGAGCCTGTTTAATGCCGGCTACCGGCCTGTTCGACGACAAGTGGTTGAGCTGGATGACGAGCTGGCCGCGCCTGGTACTGGCTGAAAATGCGTTGGATGGGTTGCGACTGGTTTATGCAAATCCGGCCACCGCTCGACGGGCCATCTCAACGATGTTGCGCTGCGCCACCGGCCCCAACCTGCCTTGCGTGTTCGCCGGCGGACAACCAAACATGGTCGCCAGCGACGGCGAGATCTGTGGCACTTCGCCGGCCTGGTGTCTGCCTTTCAAGAACCTTGAGCAGCTTTACTGGCTCGATCCTGATAGGGAGTGGCTTCAAGACGTTTATCCCAGGCTTGGCGCATATCTCGACTTCTGGTTGGGCCGGCGCAGCGACAAGGACGGATGGATCACCTACCACTGCACCTGGGAGGCCGGCGAGGATGGCTCGCCTCGTCTTGACCCGAACGAGACCGGCGACCAGCCGGTAGGCCAGTTCGTCCGGCCGGTCGAGCTGCAGGCAACCATGGCCCAGGCCGCCGGGATTATGGCCCAGTTCGCTGGTGAGTTGGGCGACATCGATGGTGCAACAAAATGGCGACAGATCAAGGATTGGTACAGCCGGCGGACGTTGGACCTTTGGCACCTGCCAAGCGGACGTTTCCGCGATTGGGACAAGCGGGCAAACCGGTTTCTGGAAACAAGCGGCAAATTGTACTGGGGAATAGACCCGATTGAGCAGTCGGCCATGTCGTTGACGGCGATCCTGACCGGCGTTTGCACGCCACCACAGCTAGAATGGCTGCGTA
>JBCLEL010000276.1:0-3394 GCA_038913435.1 Chloroflexota bacterium | reverse complement strand
TCTAGCGCACGTCTTTTGCCAGTAAGCCACGGAGTTGTGGGAGTTGCAGGTTTGATTGGTCTTGCAACCCAAGGTATGACTTTTACAACGTTTAGAATTTCGTCAAGACCAGCATCGGCAGCGAGAGAGACTCGTGCCTCGCGCTTGCGCCAGTAGCTATATTGCACAGGATAGTTAGTAGGCTGCCCTTTTTGCACAATTACGACGCTCGTGCGATTAGTGGCTCCCTCGAAAGGTTGTAGTTCACTGAGATCATCTACGAAGATGACCTTGATATAGTCCCCATCGCCCAATCTGAATCTTCTGAATCCTGCTCCACCCCCTTCAGACTTAAAGATCGTCTGGGTGATGATAAAGCCTAGCTTACCAGCGTTACTCAGGTACTTGTCGGCTGCTACATACAGCATCAGGATTGAGATGTCATCCATCGCGCTTCCAAGCCTCGCCCGCAGACCGGTGTGGGAGAATAGTCCATAGTCTCGCCACAGCGGCGCCGTTTCTTCGCGGTACTCCTTAGGCAAATTAGCCCAGTTCACCCAAGGTGGATTGCCGGCTACGTAGTCGAAGCGACCTTGAAACAGAGGGGCGAACGAATTCTTGATGATTCGCGCCCAGATGCCGTTGATGTTCTGCCGGTCTAGCTCCTGTAACTGCTCATACAGTGCCACCGCGATTTCAACCTCGGCGGCGTCCGTATGGGCACCGAGTGGAAACTCGTGGAGGAAGCGCGCCTTGAACTGTGCCGACGCTAGTTTGACCTTGACGCACTCCTCCAGCAGTCCGGCTAGTTTGTCAATATAGCTGGCCTCGACCAGAGATCGCGGCACCGTGAACCTTCCGACGGCTGTATTAAAGCCGTAACCTGGTTGTCGGACTTTCTCCGCTGAGTCACGAGGAAGAAATGTAAGCTGGCCGCTTTCGGTGGACACTTCCATCGCTGGCGTCAGGATCGAGTCAGCCAGATAGACGGGAATATCAATGTCATCTTTCCGGTGAGCCAGTAAGTCTCCTAGAGCGAGTAAGTAGTTGGTGCGAGCGGAGATCACCGCTAATGGGTTTAGGTCATAGCCGACTATGTTGCGTAGAACCTGCTCCAAGACATTGGCCGGCGGCAGCATCTTGTCATCGGCGTATTGGCGGACCCGTTTGATTGCCAGTACCAGGAATGTGCCAGAGCCACAGGCGGGATCGAGAAGGCGCTTGCGCGGATCGCCGTCATAACCAAGTTGATTCAGTAGGCGCTCGGCCAACCAGTCCGGCGTGTAATACTCACCTAAAGCGTGGCGAAGCTTCTTCGGCATCAGGTTCTGGTAGAGCTTCTTTAGCAGGTCCCTTGTCTCCTCTGGGTCCACGTCGAGTGTGACCAGCGAGTATTCGGACAGATCGGCGATCAGCCGGCGCAGGCCGGTGTCGAGCACATCATCCCAAATACCCAGATACCAACCAAAGAAGTCACCTTCCAGGAAGTTGCGGATGCCGAATTGGAGGAAGATGCCCCCTCGCTCCATATCTTCCAGGTAGGATCGGAGTTTCTCGCTCGGAAGGCTAGCGACGGCAGCTAAACCAGTACCGAGCTTGGGTGCCAGATAATAGTGGGCGATCTGTACGGCTAGCAGCTTGATAAAGGTCGCGTAGTAGGTGTGGATGGCGAATAAGAGGCGCTCTAGGTCCGGCTTGTAGTCCTTCACGGCGTATAGTTTGGCCAGGTCAGAGGGATCGAGTTGTCGGCCAGTCGCCTCGTAGCCAGAGACCTGGTGGAACTGGCGCTGCCACTGGCGGAATAGCGTTTGAACTTTCGGGCTACTGGTCGTTTTCAGCGCGTTATAGAAAGCCGGAACGACTCGACGAGCGGTGTTGCTGTTCTCGCCGAAGTCGCGCACCAGGTTTTCAGGTGTAACCGCCTTCTCGGTAGCAAGCGCAAGCAGATAGCGCAGGAAGGTTTCAGTGCTTTGAGCAGCCACCGGCAGCGGGTCGTCCACTCGCCAGTGACCATTGCGAAATCGAACGAAAATGTAGAAACTGCCGTCTAGCACCACACCGGCCAGCCTCTCCTTGCGGTGGCGCTCAAGGCGCTCCAAGCCTTCGATGTAGTCTTTCACTTGCTTGATGGCGTCCTGATTAGCACGATAGGTGTTGGTACGCTGAAGCGATCCGGGCGACTCGTACTCAATGACGAAACAGTTGTAAACGGCGTCGGCTCGCCCGTTAATCAGCGTGCGCTCACGTTGGGGCAGAAGTTGCACGCCGAGTTCTGCTGCGAGCTTTTCGAGTAGCCTTTCGACTCCGGCTACGAGGTTGGCTTCGATCTTGTTGGCTCGCTGGGCGGTGTCCTTGATGTCACGAGCGATCTCCGGCGCTCGCTGTCGAACGAAGTCTTCAAGGTCAATTGGGGAGTGCGGCATTACTCCTGCTCCTGCTTGTAGGCCGGCTTGGGGAAGATCACCCTTCGAACGACAAGCATCCTTGCCTCCTACTTAGGCGAAACTCACTAGCCGTTGGGCTTTTTGAAGATTAGGATGTACTCGTGCACCTTGTTGATGCGGAAGACAGCGGGATGACCAAGGGGTCTTAGGTTGTTGTACTCGTGACCGCGATCCCAGATGATAATATCGTCAAAGATGAACCCGATAGCCTGTAATCGGTGGGAAAGATCGGCGTGGTAAGGGTAAAATCGATCTTTCTTGCGCAGATCCATAACAATTACGCAGCAGTACTTCCCAGGCTTCAATGACTGGTAGACTTTCTCGAACACGATAGCAAGTTCGGTCAAAAACCGCTCGTAATCGTGAACCTTCCCGAGATCGCGCTCGGACTCGCCGTAATGACGAATATCCTTATAATCGGCAGTTCGCTCTTGCAACAGAATATCCCAGTAGGGAGGTGACGTCACGACCAAGTCCACCGACTCCGGTTCCACGTAACTTATCAAGTCCTTGGCGTCAGCTAGGTGGATTTGCCGTTCACCAGATTGCAAATGTCCGTTCATTTCGAACAAATCACTTGGTGGCAAAGGTCTTTTCCGGGCTTTTTCAACGTACTCCTCGCAGACATCGAAGCCTATCCCTGTCTTGCCGAGCGCTTCGGCTGCAATCGCGGTAGAACCTATTCCTACGAATGGATCCAAGATTACTTCGTCTGCGCCAGTGGTGAAGCACCGAATAAGACGCGATACCAGTTGTAATGGGAATATAGCAGGATGCTTCAGCGCAGCCTCTTCGGGAGTTTTGCGGATGTCATCCCAGATACTGATCGAGTGGCGGAGCCAGGTGGCCCCATCGAGGTCGTTTGCACGCCTAGTCGTGGTACGCCGGGGCTTCTTCGAGGGTTTAGCCTCCGTGGTTAGAAGCTGTCCCTGTAGCAGGGTGTCAGTCATCACTTATCCTCCCGATTGCGG
>JBCLEL010000275.1:0-3403 GCA_038913435.1 Chloroflexota bacterium | reverse complement strand
TATAGCAATTAGCCGTCAGCTATCAGCTATCAGGTCCACCCCTCCCCAGACTGCTGAAGGCTGACCGCTGACCGCTGAAAGCTGACCGTTATGATTAGCCGCAATCCAGTTGAAGACATCAAAGATCGTCTCGGCATCGTTGATATTGTCGGACGGCGGGTTGAGCTGCGAAAAGCCGGCCGCACCTTGAAGGGTCTCTGCCCTTTCCACTCGGAAAAAACGCCCTCGTTTAACGTCTTCCCGGAGAACAACAGCTACCACTGCTTCGGTTGCGGCGCCCACGGCGACATATTCAGCTTCGTCATGCGAACCGAGAACCTGGAGTTCGCCGAAGCCCTGAAGACGCTAGCCCGGCAGGCCGGCGTCGAGTTGCCTAGCCGGCCGAGCCAAAAGCAAGCGGCCGAGCGACACGCTCGCCTGCTTGAAATCAATGAGATGGCGGCTGAGTTCTTTCAGATGCGCTTGCGCAATCCAAGCGGCAAGCCGGCGTTGGAATATCTATACGGACGCGGAATCAGTAGCGACAGCATAGATTCCTTTCAACTGGGCTGGTCGCCGGATAGCTGGGACGGGCTATCCGGTCATCTGAGTCAGCGCGGCGTCAACGAGCCGGACCTGGTCATCGTCGGCCTGGTCAGCCAGCGAGAAAATGACAGTGGCGTTTACGACCGATTTAGGGGTAGGATCATCTTCCCAATCCGCGACGAGCAGGGCCGGCTGCTAGGCTTCGGCGGACGCAGCCTCGGCGACCAGCAACCCAAGTACCTGAACTCCTCCGATTCGCCGTTATTCAGCAAGGGCGCTTGCCTTTATCTGATTGAAAAGGCCCGTCAACCAATCCGCAGTCTGGACCAGGCGGTCATCGTCGAAGGATATATGGATGCCCTGATGGCCCATCAGTACGGCGAGCGCAACGTCGTCGCCTCGCTCGGCACTGCCTTGACTGATCGTCAACTGGGCATAATCAAGCGACTGACCCGCAACGTGACGTTGGCGCTCGACGCCGACACCGCCGGCGCCCTGGCTACCCTCCGAGGATTGGAAACCGCCCGCGAGGTGTTCAGCGAGGAAAAGGTGGTTCCAACGCCGCGAGGACTGGTCCGGCTTGAGCGCCGACTCGACGCCAACATTGAAATTGTCTCGCTGCCGGCCGGCACGGACCCCGACGATCTGATTCGCCAGGACATCGAGCAATGGCGAGAGTTACTGCGCCAGGCTAAGCCGATTGTTGACTTCTATATAGAGCGCGAGCTGGCCGGCGTTGACCTAACGTCATCGAAAGCAGTGTCAGAAGCGATCAGGAACCTTTTGCCGGTGCTGGCCGAAGTCCCCGACCGTTTCCAACAGGAGCGATACATCCAGGTCATCGCCCAAAGGACTAGGATGCCAGAGCAACTGATCCGCTCCGAGCTTGTTAAGACCAACGTGCGCGATAGCGCCCGGCCGAAACGCCCGGCAGCGCCGGAGGTTGATCTGATGGTCGAGGCCGGCCGGCGAGGTTCGCGTCCTTCGGACGCCTATCTGCTATGCATGTTGCTCTCCTATCCCGAAGAGAGAGGCGAGCTACCCGACGATCTTGACTCGTCGGAGATGGAGTCGCCGGCGGCCCGGGAGCTATTGCGGCGGTTTCTGGACCTGATGGCGACTAACGAGTGGGCCGGCTTGGGTCCCTGGCTGGAATCGTTGGAGGAGCCATTGCGGGCATTTGTCGAAGAGGCGCTCAGGTTGGCGCCGGAAGGTGTGGTGATGTCCGAGTCAATGGTCCGGGAGGAATTGACCAAGACACTCCGCGAGGTCCGCCGGCGCAATCTTCGGCGAGAGATAGACCAGGTCAAGCTCGCATTAGCCGACGCAGAATCGGCGGGAGAGGACGAGCGCAGAGTCCTGGCGTCACGGGTTGAGGCATTGTTGTCCAGCCTGCAACCGCTCGAAAATGCTAGTAGCGAGGCCGTAGCCTGGCCGAATCCGAGTTTAGGTGGGGGTTAAGGCTCCGTTTGATTTCGAGGGTACTAATGCCTTACAAATGCGCTTGTACCACGTGCTTGCCCAAATTGTGCTATAAATCGGGACATGGTTACCACTCGGACCCCATCAAAAAGGTCTCTGCCGTTCGGGAGCAGTCGCTTGACCAATCTCCAATCTGAGCAGGTGAAAGAGCGCCCGCCAGACGCGGCCAATGGCTCAGCGGTAATAGACCATCGGCTGAACGGGCATACAGCCGTTGTCACTAAGACGAACGGCCTGCAAGCGACTGAGGAAGGCTTTCTCTTCGAGCTAGAAGAGATAGTGGATGAGGAGGAGACTGAGCCTCCCGCTGAAGAACCATCAGACGGCAATTGGCAGGCCACACTAGCGCCTATTGATTCGATAGATAGTCCAGCAGCCGAACTATTAGAAGAAGATTCTCGCCACGAAGCGATTGCCGACCCGGTCCGGATGTATCTAGGCGAAATCGGCCGTAACCCGTTGCTAACGGCCCAGGCCGAGGTCGAGCTAGCTACTCTCATAGAACAGGGATTGTTAGTTGAGCTGCGGCTACGCTCCGAAAATCTGACCGAAGAGGAACGTCAGCGATGCTGGCGCCAATTCGTCAAGGGGAGAGAAGCCCGTCGCCGGTTGGCCGAGTCCAACCTGCGTTTGGTCGTCAGCATCGCCAAAAAGTACCTCGGAAGGGGCATGTCACTACTCGATCTGGTCCAAGAAGGCAATGTTGGTCTGCTAAGAGCGGTGGAAAAGTTCGACTACCGCAAGGGCTACAAGTTCTCCACCTATGCGACCTGGTGGATCCGGCAAGCAATCACCCGCTCAATCGCGGACCAGGCGCGCACGATCCGCATCCCGGTCCACATGGTAGAGACGATCAACCGCCTGATGCGCGCCTCGCGCCGGCTGTTGCAGGAGTTGGGCCACGAGCCAACTTCCGAAGAGATTGCTGGGGAATTGGACCTACCATGCGAGCGAGTCCGCGAGATCATGGAAATGTGCCACGTACCGCTGTCGCTGGAGACCCCAATCGGCGAGGAGCGAGATAGCCGCCTGGGTGATTTTATCGAAGACCCCTTCTCGCCGGCCCCTTCCGAGATCACCGCACGTCAGTTGATGAAAGAGCAGGTTAACCGGGTGTTGGACACGCTCAGTGGCCGGGAGGGCCGGGTATTGAGGCTTCGTTTCGGTTTGGATGGAGGCCGCGCTCGCACCCTCGAAGAGGTCGGTCAGGAGTTTGGTGTGACACGCGAGCGTATCCGCCAGATTGAGGCGAAAGCATTACGCAAACTGCGCCATCCTAGCCGCAGTCGGATATTAAGGGACTACCTGGACTAGATTTATCCCCTCCTAGAGCACCCCGGCAACGGCATAATGATGTTGCCGCTGTCCTACGATCATACGATTATATGAGGATGCC
>JBCLEL010000274.1:0-3404 GCA_038913435.1 Chloroflexota bacterium | reverse complement strand
CCGGGCCGTCAATCACGCCCAACATGACCACCCAAACGAGTGTTGTGGGCTGCTGGCTGGCCGCGTAAACCTAGGAGTGATGACGGCCGAACGCATATACCCGATGGAAAATGTGGAACAAAGCCCGCTCGCATACCGGCTCGATCCACAGGAGCAGCTACGGGTCTTTGATGAGATAGATAATGACGGCCTTGAGCTTATCGCGATCTATCACTCGCACACCTATTCGCCGGCCTTTCCGTCAACGACCGACGTCAGGTTGGCCTACTATCCAGATTCATATTACGTCATCATTTCACTGGCCGACCGCAAACAGCCGGACTTGCGGGCATTCAAGATCGTAGATGGGACGATCAGCCATGAAGAGGTAAGGATAGTACGATAAGATTATCTACCAGAAGCGAGTACGGAGTAAAGGCGACGCTTGATCTGGCCCAACATTATGGCGAAGGGCCGATCCAGAGCCACGATATAGCCACCCGCCAGGACATCCCTGAGCCGTATCTGAACCAATTATTGACCTTGTTACGGAAGTCGGGCCTAATTATCAGCCGGCGGGGACCCGGTGGTGGGCATCTGCTGGCCCGGCCGGCCAACGAGATTGACCTTGACCAACTGATCTCGGCGCTGGAAGGGCCATTCTGGGAGAGCGAGACCGGCCGGCGCGGAGACCAGACCGACCGGCGGGCTGATTGTCAGTCGTTGCGCGAGGTCTGGCGCGAGGTCGCCCAGATGACGCAGCGGGCGCTGGCGAAGGTGACATTGGCTGATTTACTTGAGCGCGAGCGGAATCGCGCTTTTACCTATCATATCTGACCCGGCTTCGCTGGGATCATTCAATGGGGGCAAACCAAAATGCGGACTTTCACACCCGACCAGATACGGCGCTATCATCGGCACCTGATCTTGCCAAGTGTCGGTAGCTTGGGGCAGAAGAAACTGCTCAACGCGCGGGTGCTGCTGCTTGGCGCCGGCGGATTGGGATCGCCGGCCGCGCTCTACCTGGCAGCCGCCGGGGTGGGCACGCTCGGCATCGTGGACTTCGATGTCGTTGACGAGTCGAACCTGCAACGGCAGATACTCCATCACCTTTCCGACGTTGGCCGGCCAAAGGTTGACTCAGCCGCCGACACCATTAACTCGATCAATCCTGATGTCAACGTTGTCAAGCACCGGCTGGCTCTTAGCTCGGAAAATGCGCTCGATCTCTTTAGGGACTACGACATCATTGTTGACGGCACTGATAACTTCCCGACCCGCTACCTGGTAAACGATGCGTCGGTCCTGACCGGCAAGCCGGTCGTCCACGGAAGCATCTTCCAGTTCGACGGTCAGATTACCGTCTTCAAGCCGAAGGAGGGGCCGTGCTACCGCTGCCTGTTCCCGGCGCCTCCGCCGCCCGGCGCGGTGCCAAACTGCGCCGAGGCCGGCGTGTTCGGCGTGTTGCCCGGCATTGTCGGCTGCATCCAGGCGGTTGAGGTCATCAAGCTGATCTTGGGCCTCGGCGATCCGTTGATCGGCCGGCTGCTGATCTTCGATGCGCTGGCGATGGAGTTTTCCGAGGTGAAGATCCGGCCTGATCCCAAGTGCCCGATCTGCAGCGATCACCCGACGATCACCGAGCTGATTGACTATGAGGCGTTCTGCGGTGTGGTGCCGCCGCGCGGCGAGTTGGTCGCCGCCGGCGCCTGATAACGCAAAATCATTCAACAACGAAAAGAAGCGTAGCGATTGCGCTTCTTTTGCGTTTAGAAATGAACCGCTGAGACGCAGAGGCGCAGAGAATACTCAAAAACTCTGCGTCTCCGCGCCTCTGCGGTTAATCTTGGAGATAGTCCCTTGGCGCGCTTTTGCCCGTCAGTATTGGTTGCCGCTGGCCCAACCTAGTGCCATAATCGTCAATAGTGGCCGGTGCGCCGAGGTTGACCTCCCGGGGGACATGACAACATGCAAGTTGATAGTCAAGCGAAGCTAGAAAAGCTGGGCGAAATACTCCGTGGCTACGGCAGCGTCATGGTCGCCTTCTCCGGCGGCGCTGACAGCGCCTTATTGTTGAAGGTGGCGCTGGATACGCTAGGGCCGGAGGATGTTCTGGCAGTCACCGGCGTCTCCGAGAGCCTTGCGCCAAGCGAGCTAGGCGAGGCGCGCGACCTGGCAACCCGGATCGGGGCCCCATTTTTGGAGATTCGCACCTACGAGACGCAGGACGAAAACTACCTCAGCAACCCGGCCAACCGCTGTTACTTCTGCAAATCGGAGCTATTCACCCGCCTGCTCGACATCGCCAAGCAGCATAACAAGGCGGTCGTGGTTGACGGCTCGAACCTCGACGACCTGGGCGACCACCGGCCCGGCATGGTCGCCGGCCACCAGCGAGGCGTCCAGAGTCCGTTGCAGATGGCCGGCCTGACCAAGGCCGAAATCCGCGAGTTCTCCCGGCAGATGGGGCTACCCACCTGGGACAAGCCGGCGGCGCCTTGCCTGTCCTCACGCATCCCCTACGGCCAGCGGGTGACGCCGGAGAAACTACGGCAGATCGGTGAGGCCGAGGCGCTCTTGCGCCGGCTCGGCTACCGGGAGATGCGGGTCCGGCACCACGAGACCATCGCCCGCATCGAGTTGAAGCCGGACGACATGGTCCGGCTGTTGACCAGCGGCGACTATCAGCAGGTTGAAAAATACCTGCGCGAGCTAGGCTTCCGCTACGTCACCCTGGACCTGCGCGGGCTGCGCTCCGGCTCTTTGAACGAGGCGCTGATTCCCCTGAGCGCGGTGAATAGCCGTAGGTGAAAGATGATCCATCCGACGATCAAACAAGAAATTCTATCTCAGCTTGATAAGTTGCCGTACGAGCAGCAACGACGAGTGCTCGACTTCGCTCAGGCGTTGGTGCTGTCTAAGCCCAAAGGCGTGTCTGGCGAGTCACTCATGCGCTTCGCAGGTGTTCTGGACGAAAAGACCGCTCGAGAAATGATGCAAGCTATCGAAGAGGGATGCGAGCGGATATAAGGGAAAAAGGTAAAGGTATCGCCGAACTACTAATCAAGTTCACTTTTAGCACGTCATATCGGGTGAAAACAGCTTGTGGCGACGACCGCCATACCAAGGCTTATTCAGCGTCATCGCCCGCCAGCCTTTGCAGTGGCGGTGGCGCGCACTGGCAATACGGCTTGTACTCGCAGATCAGTCGCCGCGGTGACCGCATCCTCCAGATTCTTGAATATGTATATTGACTCGCCCCGGATCCAAAAGCCACGCTCGGATTTGTAGATCGGGTTCCCGGAGCTGTCGTTATTCTGCTCGACCACAACGAAAATCTGGCCAAAGTCGTACTGACCAACCCCTGAGGTCATATCGGGGCTATTGTAGGCCTTGATCCCCCCGGTTGTCGTCACGACCGCGAA
>JBCLEL010000273.1:0-3414 GCA_038913435.1 Chloroflexota bacterium | reverse complement strand
CACAAACTCGTCCAACATTCGCCCTTTCTCCGCGCGGCTGGCTTTCAAATAGCGCGCCTGCCAAGCCGCCGCCAACTCGTGCTTGCTCTGCTGCCTCACACTCATCACCTCTACTCCTTCGGTAATGTGAGTTATGATGCAACGTATCCTTCTTCGGTAAGTTTATTTATGATGCAATTCGGTCCCTTCACAAAGCATAATTAAGAGTGATATACTCCCCAGCGATGGGATGACCGGAGATTTGCGAAGAAAGGGGGGATGCCTGATCAATATGTAGCGACCGTCCGTTTAGCAGCGTCTTGGTACCGAATTCCGAATTTAGCAAGCGAAGGAGAGTATTTCAAATGTCGGAGAAGGTGTTATCCCGTAGATTGACACGCCGTTCGTTTCTGGCCGGCCTTGGCGCGGCAGCCGCGCTGCCGATCCTGGCAGCCTGCCAGCCGCAGGTTGTTGAGAAGATCGTCGAAAAGCCGGTCGAGAAGGTCGTAACCCAGATCGTCGAGAAGGAGAAGATCGTCGAAAAGCTGGTCGAGAAGGTCGTAACCCAGATCGTCGAGAGGGAGAAGGTAGTTGAAAAGCTGGTGACGGTGGCGCCGGCGGCAAAGGCGCCGGTTGAATTGGGCATTTTCCACACCTGGCCGGCCGACCGCTGGCTGGAGCAGGTCGAATTCGACAAGAAGTTCATGGAGAAGCATCCGAACATCAAGCTAAACGTCACCAATACCGAGTTTGGCGAGTACTTCCGCAAGATTCTGGCCCTGGCCGGCGCGGGGACTTTGCCCGACATCATGTATATGCAGGACACCCGCATTGCGCAGTGGGTGCGTCAGAACTCGTTTCGTTCGCTCGCCGACTACGTCAAGGCGGACAAGGAGTTCCAGATCGAAGACCTCGCGACCGAGGCCGTCAGGCTCTGCACCTTCAAGGGACAGCTCTACGCCATCCCTTACGACTGGGGCGGCCCCAGCCTCGTCTATAACAAGACGATGTTTGACGAGGCCAAGCTCAAGTATCCGGACGAGAGTTGGACGCTTGACAACTTGCTCGACGCCGCCAAAGCGACGACGAAGCCTGGCACGCAGTGGGGCTTCGACTACAGCTATATTGGCAACTGGGCGATGGAGAGCATGTACTTCCGGCCGTTCGGCGCTAATGTCTTCAACGAGGACGAGACGGCGAGCCAGTTGAATACCGACCAGGCGATCACCGCTATGACCTGGTTTAGTGACCTATTGCTAAAGCACAAGGCGGCGCCGACGCCTTCGGAGAAGGCGGCTCTCCAGGCGGCGCCGTTTGCTGTCGGCAAAGTCGCGATGTTCTATGCGCCGCCGTGGAATGCGCCGACGTTCATCAAGTTCGGTGGTGATAAGCTAAAGTGGGACGTGGCGCCGATGCCAAAAGGGCCGAAAGCCCGCACCTCGGCGGCCATGGGTTCGAACTACGCAATCACCAAGGACAGCAAGAATCCGGATGTCGCCTGGTCTTATCTCCGCGAATATTTCTCGAAAGCGGGAATGGAGTTTATGTGGAGCTGTCGGGGCACCGGCATCCCGACGCGCAAGTCGGCCCAGGCCTGCTTCCTTACGGCGCCGCTCAACCCGCCTGGGGCGAAGTACTGGGTCGAGGCGGTCAACTCTTATATGCTAATGGGACGGCCGGTGGCGCCGGCCGCCGATGAAACGATCCGCATTATGACACGCGAATACGACAACCTCTTCCTTGGCAAGGCGACCGTCAAGGAGACCCACGAGGCGATAACCAAGCAGCTCGATCCAATCCTGGCCAAGAACAAGGAGTAGCGAGAGCACTCGTCATTCGCAGCAGCGGGAGGGTCAACCCCCTCCTGCTGCCTGTTGTTAACTGGTTATTGGGGAGGGTCGCCTGAGCGCTGCGTCCGTCATTAAGCAAGAACCTCGGCGGTCTCGCTTGAGTCTGGCGACTCGCGAGCGCATCGAGTTTTATATAGCCATCTCACCGTGGCTGATCGGCTTCCTGTGGTACACCGGCGGGCCGATCATAGCGTCCATCTACTTTAGCTTCACCGACTGGAATGTTCTCACTCCACCGAAGTGGGCCGGCCTGAGCAATTACGTGGAGTTGTTCAGCGTCGACCCGATCTTCTGGGTGTCTCTGTACAACACCGCCTTCTACACCGTTGGCCACGTGCCGCTTACCTTGCTCTTTGCGCTGGCGACGGCAATACTCGTCAATCAGAAGGTCAAATTCGTCACCTTGTTCCGTACCATCTATTACCTGCCGGCGGTGACGGCCGGCGTCGCCGTCTCGATTCTCTGGCTCTGGATCTTCAACCCGGATTTCGGGCTGATCAACTACGCACTGAGCCTGGTCGGCATTCAAGGGCCGGGCTGGCTGTTTAGCAAAGAGTGGGCGAAGCCGGCGCTGATTCTGATGAGCGCCTGGGGTTTTGGCGAGGCGATGGTCATTCTGCTGGCCGGCTTGCAGGGGGTGCCGACGCACCTCTACGAGGCGGCCAAGATCGACGGGGCGAACGTCTGGGACGAGTTTCGCCACGTGACGCTGCCGATGCTCTCGCCGGTGATCTTCTTCGTGATAATTGTCTCGATCATTGGTTCATTCCAGGTCTTCACCTCGGTCTACGTGATGACACGCGGCGGGCCGGCCGATGCGACGCTGATGTACGTGCTTCAGATGTATTTCAAAGCGTTCTCTGACCTGAAGATGGGTTACACCTCGGCGATGGCCTGGATTCTCTTCACGATCATCTTGGCGTTTACCCTGATCCAGTTCCGTATGGCTAGTCGTTGGGTCTACTACGAGGGCGATATACGGCCCGGAGGTGGCCGATGAGCCAGACGACGGCGGCCGTCGCCGCGCGTATCACTGTCCGTCGTCGCGGGCGCCGCGTTGCCTATTACCTTTCGGTCTACGCGCTACTGCTGCTCGGCGCCGTGGTTTTCTCATTGCCGTTCTTTTGGATGGTGTCGATGGCGCTCAAGCCGTCGGACCAGATCTTCGTCTTCCCACCGGTCTGGCTGCCCGACCCAATTCGCTGGGAGAATTTTACCGAGGGTTGGTCACTATATTTCCCTTTCTGGCTCTTCCTGCGCAACACGCTGATCATCACCGGGAACAACGTCATCGGCAATCTCGTCTCCTGCACGCTGGTCGCCTACGGCTTCGCCCGGCTGCGGGCGCCGGAGAGCGGCTTCCTTTTTATGCTGGTCCTGGCAACGATGATGGTGCCCGAACAGGTGACAATGATCCCCGTTTACTACCTCTTTACCAAACTTGGCTGGGTCAACACCTTCCTCCCGCTCACGGTGCCGGCCTGGTTTGGCTATCCGTTCTTCATCTTCCTGCTGCGCCAGTTCTTTCTGACCTTGCCGCGTGAGCTAGATGACGCCGCCCGAATCGATGGCTGCTCGTCGTGGG
>JBCLEL010000272.1:0-3460 GCA_038913435.1 Chloroflexota bacterium | reverse complement strand
CTACGAATCCTGAAGCGTCTTGTATATCGCGCAGGCGTGCTAGATCCTGTTCCATGACCGTCTCTGGTGAGTTGGTGTAGCGGCCGGTGAGTGCGGCCATAAAGAACCATCGGGCCAGCGCATTTCTAAGGACGTAATGATTTACCCCGAAATCCCTTTTGCCGATCAGGAAAAGTGTATATGCATAAAGCAGGCCAACTTGTGAAGAAATCATTTCCCCGCTACGGAACCCTGCACGCACCAAAACTTTCAGGAACTCGTGCCAGTTTTGTAAGTCCAACGTATAACCTTGTGCTTCTTTGAGGGTGGCAAACTGCTCATCCCGTCGCTCCTCACTGAATTCTTCAGTTTCTAAATCCTTGCCACGCAAGAGAGAATAGACATGCTGTAAGCGGGCGCGGCGGAAGCCTAAACCCACACTGACCCGCAACAGTTGATCCGGTTCGGGCTGGATAAAGTGGTTGAAAGGAGACGGCTTACCTACAGACGGTCGCTTTGCTTCTCGACAAAACCCCTCCAGTTCAGCACGCCCCTCGTCCCAAAAAACCGACATTAGCGTCAGTATGAAATCTGCTTGGTTTAACGTAATTCCTGCACTGTTGATCCGGACAAAAATGTTTGCAATCTGTTCTTCGTCCACTGTTTCCGATATTTCGAGAGCTGTAAACGGGTAATTATCCAGACCAAAAAGTCTCTCCAGCTTCAGGCCTATCGCTTCCTTTTCGTCGTTCGAGAGCGC
The DNA here is from genome assembly GCA_038913435.1 of Chloroflexota bacterium. Classification (GTDB taxonomy): domain Bacteria; phylum Chloroflexota; class UBA6077; order FW602-bin22; family JBCLEL01; genus JBCLEL01. Next base: position 2,721 of record JBCLEL010000272.1, on the reverse strand, counting down.
ACGTCTTGACTCGAGCCCGGTGATAAATTCGTTCACGGCACTAAAACTGGCTTTTCCAGACGCAAAGAGATCCGAGATATTGGGGATGAACTCCGGGTCGTGTCGAATTGCAGCGTCGGCTACCTCGAATTTCCCATCCCGCGGGCGGAAGGCTATCTCGATACGTCTCTCCCGATAGTCCTTATCAAGCACCGCCTTACGATGGAACACAGCGTACAACGAAGTGAGCCTCTGCTGACCGTCTACTATCAGTAGGCTGGGCGCCTTCTGTTTATGGGCAGTTCCAATCTGTTTATGGCCGTTAGGCATCCCGTTAACCCAGAAAAGAAGGTATCCTACTGGATAACCTTTGTACATCGAGTCAAACAGGTCTCGCACCTTGGTATTTCCCCAAATAAATGGCCGCTGAATATCAGGCAAGCCGATTTCACCCATCTCGATGTTCTGCATAAGTAGGGAAAGAGGGTAGCCCACCTCTTTGAACAGGGTAGCGCTCTTCATACTTGGTCTCCCGATAAGTTGCCTGCGTTATTTCCTTGTCGGCAATTATATCCGGCCCTATCTCCGCCGGCCGGCGGCATAATGGGGAGAATCTCTCGCTATATATTCAGCAGCGGCCTCTAAGTCGCTCAAAGCGACTTGCGTCCATACTACCTTTCGAGCCATCTGAACATTCTTAGCTCGGCTTCTGCCTGGCTGAGCAACCGTCCTTCCTCAATATCCTTCAACCCGCGTTCCACCTTTTCACCTACATAAATGTGATACTGAATATCCTCAAACGAGGCGTCGTCGGGGAGACGGTCAAGTAGCTTATGTACCGCTTGCTTCGGCGTGCTCATATGTGGCGACCTCTTAATTCACGATTCGGAGCGTTTTCTCAGGTTGGGGTTCAATATTTTCTTGCGAAGGCGGATGCTTTTGGGGGTGACCTCCACTAGCTCGCCGGGGCCTATGTATTCGATTGCCAAATCGAGAGTCATTTCCCGAGGCGGGGTTAGGAGGATAGCGTCGTCGGCACCCGAGGCCCGCATGTTGGTCAGCTTTTTAGTTTTGCAGGGACTGATCTTCAAATCTTCAGCCCTCGAATTTTGGCCGATGATCATGCCTTGATAAGTCTCCACGCCCGGCCCGATGAAAAGGTCGCCGCGCTTCTGGCAATTGTTCAAGCCGTAGGCGTTCGACTCACCGCTTTCAAACGAAACCAGGGAGCCGTGGGGCAGCGTCTGGAATTCCCGAATCATCGGCTTGTACTCTTCGAAAATATGGTTCAAAATCGCGGTGCCCCGGGTTTGCGTCATCAAAGCGCCCTTGAGGCCGATGATGCCCCGAGTCGGGATTTGATATTCAAAATGCATTTCCCCGGTGGGACCCTCCAACATGTGTTTCAGCGCGCCTTTGCGCCGGCCGATTTCCTCCATCACTGGCCCCTGATATTCCTTGGGAACGTCAACCATCAAAAACTCGAACGGCTCCTGTTTCACGCCTTCTTTTTCGTGCAGAATCACTTCGGGCTGGGACACTTGCATCTCGTAGCCTTCTCGCCGCATCTGCTCGATCAAGATCGCCAAATGAAGTTCGCCGCGACCGTCCACCAAAAACGTGTCGGCGCTGGCGGTGTCGGTCACCCTCAAGGAAACGTTTGTCTCCATTTCTTTGTATAGTCGCTCGCGAAGGACGCGCGAGGTGACGTATTTTCCTTCGCGACCGGCGAACGGGCTGGTGTTCACCCCGAACGTCATTTGCACGGTCGGTTCATCAATGTCGGGGGGTGGCAGAGGCTGGGGATTATTCGGGTCGGTCAAAGTGTCGCCGATGCTGATTTTTTCAAATCCGGCGATCGCCACAATTTCTCCCGCCCGCGCTTCTTCGGTCTCTTTGCGCTCGAGCCCTTCGTAGGTTAAAACGCAAGTCACTTTTCCCAGGATTTTGGATCCATCGCGGTGCACGAGGAGCGCCTGGGCCCCCAGCCGTATGGTGCCTCCCGTAATTTTGCCGATCCCCATCGTTCCCTTATAAGAATCGGCCAAAAGCGCCAGGATCAAAACCTGCAATGGCGATTCTGGATTGGCGACGGGCGGGGGAATCTTCCCGATGATCGTATCGAGCAGAGCAAAAATATCGGCTCGGGGTTTTTCCATGTCGAGCGTCGCGGTCCCATTTAAGGCCGAGGCATAGACGATGGAAAAATCCAATTGCTTTTCGCTGGCGTTCAGATCGCAGAAAAGATCGAAAGTCCGGTTCACCGCTTCTTGAACTTGCGCGTCAGACGTGTCGATCTTGTTGATGACGACAATAGCCGGATGGCCTAGCTCGAGAGCCTTGCGCAAAACAAAGCGCGTTTGCGGCATCGGCCCGTCTTTGGCGTCCACCAGAATCAAGACGCCGTCCACCATGCGGAGCGTGCGCTCCACCTCGCCGCCAAAATCGGCGTGGCCGGGAGTGTCAACGATATTAATTTTCGTGCCTCTGTAAGTGACGCTCGCGTTTTTGGCGCGGATCGTGATGCCGCGTTCTTTTTCCAGGTCCATCGAATCCATGATGCGCTCGCCCATGTCGTGAATTTTCCGGTTCACTGAGGTTTGGCGTAAGATAGCGTCGATGAGAGTCGTCTTGCCATGGTCAACGTGCGCGATGATGGCGACGTTGCGGATATCTTTGACGGCAGTCATTAGCTGATCAATAGTTTCTGTTTGCATATATTTCATATCTAGAATATAGCAT
>JBCLEL010000271.1:0-3482 GCA_038913435.1 Chloroflexota bacterium | reverse complement strand
CTTCATGGATGAAAGTCGGCCGGCCGACCAACTGCTCCACATAGAGTATCCTCGTTTGCCGAGAGCTGTCGAAAAAGTAGGCGTTCTGCCGCCATCTGAAACTGGCAATCCCCGCTGGTTGATGCTGGCGTTGACCTGGGCCGCCTATGTTTGCTTCGGCTACATCACCGCCTCTTTAGCCCCTTTCGTCACTCTGATCGTAGATGATCTCGGTATCAGCTACACCCAGATGGGTACCATTCTTGGGGCTTGGCAGCTCGTCTATATCTTCTTTGCCTTTGCCGCCGGCTCAATCGTGGACCGAGTGGGCGTGCGACGGGCGATTGGCGTTGGTTTGCTGCTGGTAGCTCTATCGGCGTTCATGAGATCGCAAGCGAGCGGCTTCGAGACGTTGTTCTTGGCGGTCGCGTTGTTTGGCCTCGGCGGGCCGATGATCTCAATCGGCGCGCCAAAGCTGGTCTCGCTTTGGTTCCGGCCTGACGCGCGTGGTGGCGCGGCCGGCATCTACGCCACCGGCCCTTCAGTTGGCAGCATAGTCATGCTCTCAACCGCCAACTCGGTCGTGTTGCCGGCCCTGGGCCATTGGCGAACGGCGATGACCTTCTACGCGCTGGTAGTGGTGGCGGTTGCGGTTTTGTGGTGGCTGTTGGCCCGCGACCGCCAGGATGGGACTGCGACTCCGGCCGAACCGCCTATGCAGTTATTGACAGTTGGCATCCGCTTGCTCACCATCCGCAACGTGGCGCTGATTGTGGTCATCGGCGTCATCTACTTCTTAATCCAGCATGGTTTGTCGAACTGGCTCCCCAAAATCCTAGAACACGGAGGCATGACACCGGCCGAAGCCGGCTTCTGGGCGGCAATGCCTGGATTGGTTGGTATAGCCGGCGCCCTCATCATCCCTAGAGCGGGTCCTCCACATCTGCGAGCTTACCTGCTGGCCGCACAGCTATTGGTCGGCGCGGTGGCGGTGATGTTAATTAGCCAGAGCACGGGTCCGATTCTACTGGCCGGCCTGCTGATGTATGGATTCACGCTGAGCAGTGGTCTGGCGATGCTGATGCTACTCTTGATGGAGATTGCTGAAGTTGGTTCGAGACGGATCGGTGTGGCCGGCGGCTTACTGCTCACCTTCGGTGAGATTGGCGGCTTTGGCGGGCCATTTCTAATGGGCTATCTATTCACCCAGACCGGCGGGTTTGTCGTCGGACTGACTATCTTATCCGCCGCTGGTCTCATGGCAGCCGGCTTGGCGCTGCTGATTAGAAGATAGATGGGATGGCTCGCTAGTGCATGATCAGGCGACTCTTTTGGGAATGGTGAAACGATCTTCCGGTGGGCAGCCAAACTGTAGGGCGGGGGCTTGTCCCCAGCCGAATTAGGAAGCGAGCGGGGGACAAGCCCCCGCGCTACGGGACCTTGCCGACAATGACGCACATCCAAAGCCTTTCCCAAAAGACTATCTTGAACCTGCACTAGGCGGACTCTAAGGGGTGCAGGGGCGAAGCCATTGACGGGGGATGTGGGGGTGTCCCCCACTAATCATTTCCCCTTCTCCTCGCAGGAGAAGGGGTCAGGGGATGAGGTGTCCTTCACTGGTGAAGGATCAAGGCCAAACAGCTAGGGGTGAAAAGCTATTTTGAAACGGTATTCCCGAAAATGTCGTCTGATTATGCACCAGAGTAGCGAACTGGGTGGGACGACACGATAAACGGCACCCCACCCTGGCCATCTATCAATGCCGTCCCCTTTTCTATTATCGGTTGTCCGCGAAGGCTGACCTGACCCAAACGGGCTAGGAAATTAGTCATGCAAAGGCTCTTTCAGTAGAAAAAGTTGAACCTGGAACATTGGCGTGGAACTTTTTGCCGGTTTATCTCGTCCTTAAAGAATGAGAGGGGGTCGAACAGACAGTCCTCTATCCAACCTAGAGACCTATTCCTTTAATAACTCGATATTTCCCTCCATCAGGTGAGCCGGCGGCCCTCGGTCGAGGAATCATTACCTGAGTCCTCGATGTGAGTAAGGGTCCTCAAAGACGGCGAGGCGTTAGCTGACCATCGCAGGTCGCCGGCAGGCTCCTCAGTGATTGTTCAGATTCGAGAGGTTTCGTCCCCCTCACTGCCAGCATTGGGTGAAGCCGACCTCATCTCCCTGACCCCCTTCTCCTGCGAGGAGAAGGGGGAACTGACACTCGTAGGGGGCACCCCCACATCCCCCGGCAAGGGCGGAGCCCTTGCAACCCGTTGTGTTTTCACCAATCGGATGTCGCCGGACACGATATGAGCTTAGATTGATGCGCGTGCGCCTGCAAAACTGATCCCCTTAAATCTGAACACTTACGTCAACTTGTCCACAACTGTTGTACGGTGTATCCTCTGCTGGCAACCATCGCCAACACGTCCCATCTGACTCGGAGTTTATGGAACGATACAAAGATCAACCGCTTGGCCCTTCGCCACATATCGCCGTGCTTTTTTCGGACAAGCTAGGCGGATTTATTGTTACTACGCCGCTTCTGCGTGGCTTGAAGGAGCGATTCCCACGAGCGACGACCGACTACTTTGGTGGCGAGCGAACGGCGGAATTAGAGGCCGGCTGCCGCTTCATTGACTGGCGATACTCGCTATTTGGTCGTGACGACAGCCTGGCCGGCCTGGCCGCTGCCATAGCCCAGCGGGGGCAATCGGCTGGCCCCTATGACCTCGCTGTCAACCTAGATCTGGATCCGACAACCGCTTTTGCCGCAGCGTTGCTGAATCCGCGCTTTCTGGTAGGCTATGCGACCCGCCTCGATGGTCGTGGACCGATTCCTCCGGAGAATAACGCTCTTGGCAAGTTGCAGACCGACTTCTGGTCGGCTGATGATCTGCTACCCCGTTATCAAGGACTACTATCAAGCAATTTTATCGGTGAGATATTCTGCCGGCTGGCGCACGTCTCGACCGACTTCTTTCGCACCGAAGTGGCAGTTGCCGAGCCTGGCGTTGATATACCCGACTTACTCATAGCGACCGGCGGAACACGCTCGGCAAAGCTATGGTCGTCTGAGCGGTGGATTGAGTTGGTTCGGCTATGCTGCGCTGAAGGATGGTCGGTCGGGCTGCTTGGCGCCGCGCCAACGGCGCAGCAAGTCTATGGCTCCTTCGACACCGAGCAACGTATGCTAGCAGCGACACCGCTGATTGACCTGCGCGGCCGATTGAGCTTGCCGGCCGTGGCCGGCGCTCTCCAAAAAGCTCGCGCCTGTGTCACCATTGACAATGGCATCATGCATATCGCATATACCGTCGGCGCACCGACGGTGGCGCTGTTTGGCGCTAGCCCCTGGCGGCTTTGGACCCCGCCGGTGGATAACCTTCACCTGGTTCTACCAGCCGATCCTTGCAACCTCTGCCACGAAAACCGCTACCGCAATCCCGACTGCCTGCTGCCGGTCCATCAGTGTATGAACAGCATCGCCCCGGAAGCGGTGTTCACCA
>JBCLEL010000270.1:0-3491 GCA_038913435.1 Chloroflexota bacterium | reverse complement strand
ACGACAAATCGCCTAATTTTCTCTATATCCAACGTCCGGCTCAACACGTCGGCCCAACGGTCGTAAGGATCGAAAGCCGGCGTCAACCTGGCCGGCGCCGGCAGGCCGGCCCGTTGCCTCAGCCAGTCCAGCAGGCTGCGCCGGACCGGCTCGTTGTTGAACAGGCCGTGTAGGTAGCAGCCAAAGATCAGCCCATCAGTGGTGGAAGCGCCATCCGGCTCGTCAACAGCGATGTTCAGCCGGCGGGTGATCTGAAATGGTGGATCGCCGGTGCCGCTGGACAAGCCCATGTGGATCTCGTAGCCGGCGATCGGGCTGCCATTCGCGCCGGCCAGCGGCCCTTGCCGAGCAATGACCCGCGCCTGCACCTGTGCCGTCCGCTTCTCGGCGGCGAACACCGTCTCGACCGGCAGCAGCCCCAACCCTTCGACGGCCGGCTCGCTCGATTCGACGGCCAGCGGGTCGCGGATTAGCCGGCCAAGCATCTGGTAGCCGCCGCAGACGCCGATGATTGGCGTGCCGGCTGAGGCGGCCGCGACGATTGCGCCGGCCAGCCCGTTGGCCCGGATCGCTTGCAGGTCGCTGACCGTCGTCTTGGTGCCAGGAAGGATAATCAAGTCCGGCCGGCCGAACTGCCGGGGCGTCTCGACGTAGCGCAATCTGACTCCCGGCTCCCGTTCCAACGGGTCGAAGTCATCAAAGTTTGCAATGTGTGGCAGCCGGATGACGGCGATGTATATATCGCTTTTCTCCAAGCCGGTCATCCTCGCGCGCAAGGACCGCTGCTCAAGGCCAACCGAGTCCTCCTCGGCGATGCCGAGGTCGCGCACGAACGGCACTACGCCAACTACCGGCTGGCCGGAGCGTTCTTCTAAGATGCGTACTCCATCGGCAAAGAGACTGGGATCGCCACGGAAGCGGTTGACTATCAGGCCGCGCACGAGCTGGCGCTCCTCATCGGTCAACAGGGCCAAGGTGCCCAGCAGTTGGGCGAAGACGCCGCCCCGATCAATGTCGCCGACCAGCAGCACTGCCGCGCCGGCGTGCAGTGCCAGCCGCATGTTCACCAGGTCGTGCTGGCGCAAGTTCAGTTCGGCCGGACTGCCGGCACCCTCGGCGACGATCAGATCGTATTCTCCACGCAAGCGGGCCAGCGCGTCGGTCACAATCGGCCAGAGGTCTAGCTTCTGCCGGTAATAGTCGCCGGGCGCGAAGGATCCGACCGGCCGGCCCATCACAATAGCCTGCGAACGGCTGTTCGCCTCTGGCTTGAGCAGGACGGGATTCATATCAGCCGTCGGCTCGACGCCGGCCGCCTCGGCCTGGACAGCGGTTGACCGGGCGATCTCGTGGCCGGCGGCGGTGACAAAGGAGTTATGGGACATGTTCTGGGCTTTGAAGGGAGCGACCCGGTAGCCCAGCCGGCGGAAGATGCGGCAGAGGCCGGCCGCGATCAGGCTCTTGCCGACGCCGGAGGCGGTCCCTTGGATCATCAGGACAGGCGCTTCAGCCACCACCCACCTCCGGGAAACCTCCAAAACCACTAAAGCACAAAGACACGAAGGATTTTTTTAGAAATCTTGTCTTAGTGCCTTGGCCGTCTTTGTGGTCATCTTTCAACTCACCCCGGCCGCCACCAGACCGCCAGCACAACCAGCAGGCACACCTCGACAACCTCGTTGATCGCGCCATAGACATCGCCGGTCAACCCGCCGGCCTTGCCGATGGCGAACATCCCGATCAGGTGGGAGAGCAGGATCGCGCCGGCTACCATCGCTACTCCAACCGGCCCGATGGCGACGTAGCAGATGGCAACCGCCACCAGGCCGGCCAGCAGCGCGACGTAGGGGTTGGCCTCAGCGCGAAAGGCGGCGCCCAGTCCGGAGGTCCGGGCCGGCCGGAAGGCGAAGATAGCATAAACCATCGCAAATCTGGCCGCCGTCAAGGCCGGCGCCAAGGCGATCAGCCGGCCATCGCCGGCCAACATACTCAGCGCCGCAAAGCGCAGCAGCAGGTCGCAACCGCCGGCCGCCACCGCGAAGCTGCCAACCCGGCTGTCGCGCATGATCTCCAACCGCTGCTCGACGTTGTGCCCGCCAAACAGCCCGTCAACCGTGTCCATTAGCCCGTCGAGGTGCAGCACACCGGTCAGAACTACACCAAGCGCGATGACGACCGCCGCCGTCAGCAGCGGCGAGCCGGCCGACTGAACGAGGAAGCCGGCCAGCGCCAGCAGCCAGCCGATTGCCGCGCCGAGCAAGGGGAAGAACACCAGCGAAGCGCCGAGTTCGCCCCTTGCCAATGGCGCGCCGGCTCTAACTGGAACTAGCGTGAGAAATTGGAGGGCAATACTCAGCGACCGAAAGAGGTCGAACGATGCAATTAGCCTAGGCCTTGGTCGCCGCATCCGATTCTAGCGCCCCGCTCACTCCGGCCTCGTCGAACGTTGCCATCTCCGCCATTATACCTGCGGCGGCGTCAATGAGGTGGAAGGCCAGAACCGCCCCGGTGCCTTCGCCCAGCCGCAGGCCGAGGTCGAGCAACGGTCGCAGCTTCATCGCCTCCAGCGCGATCCGATGTCCGGCCTCGGCCGACAGGTGGCCGGCCAACAGGTAAGGCTGAGCGGCCGGCGCGATCTTGCAGGCGACCAGCGCCGCCGCGCCAGCTATAAATCCGTCAATCACTACCGGCCGACGCCGGGCCGCGCCGGCCAATATCACCCCGACCAGGCCGGCGATCTCGAAACCACCTACCGCTGCTAAAACGCCGATTGGATCAGCCAGCAAATAACGGTTTACGCTCAGGGCACGGGCGACAACTTCCCGCTTGCGGGCCAGGCCGGCGTCGTCCAAGCCGGTGCCACGACCAACGACTTGCTCCGGCGGAGCGCCGGTTAAGGCGCAGATGACGGCGCTGGCTGGAGTGGTGTTGCCAATACCCATCTCGCCGGTCGCCAGCAGGCGGGCGCCGGCATCGATCTCGCTGTTAGCGACTTCGATGCCAACCTGAACCGCCTGAAGCGCCTGCTCACGGCTCATCGCCGGCCCAACGACCAGGTTCGCGGTCCCTGCGCCGACCTTGCGAACCAGCAAGCCGGGCAGATTGCCCAGGTCAGCCGCCACGCCAATATCAACTATAACCACTTTAGCTTTAGCTTGCCGGGACAGCACGTTGATCGCCGCGCCGCCGCCCAGAAAGTTCACCACCATCTGCGATGTCACTTCGGACGGATAGGCGCTGACGCCCTCGGCGGTGACACCGTGATCGCCGGCCATCACGATAACGCTGCGCGGCGCGGTGGCCGGCGTCAATTCGCCGGTCAGGCCAGCCAGCCAGACGGCGAGCTCCTCCAACCGGCCCAGGCTGCCGGGCGGCTTGGTCAGGTTGCCCTGCCGCCGGCGGGCGGCCGCCATCGCCGCCTCGTCCGGAGGCCGGATGAAAGCTACCAGTTCGGCCAAAAACTGTTCATCGTCCATCTATATCTCCGATGT
>JBCLEL010000269.1:0-3534 GCA_038913435.1 Chloroflexota bacterium | reverse complement strand
CCAAGCTCGCGCAGCGCCTGGACCACCGGGCTAGTGTGTCCGGGCTGGAACAAGGCATGGCGACTAAACGACTGATCGTGACCGCCGCCTTCTTCGTTCGCAATTACCCAGTAGCTGTAGGCAAACAGATACGGTTCGCGGTGGTCCCGCATATAGCTATAAGCTTCTTTTACCATGTCCACCTGGCGGGCTTCATCAACGGCCGGCATTGTCTTGTCTTCATCGTTGTCTATGAAAGTGCCGCCTTCGGTTCCGACGATAGGCATGCTGCGTCCAAGCCACTGGTTGACGATCTTGTCGTACCAGCGAAACTTCATGAAGCCGTTGCTATCTTTGAGATAATTGATCGGATGATTGAATGTATAGTTGTGCATCGAGATCCAAGCCCGGTCCAGCGCCGGGGCTTTGCCTCGTCGCACGATCTCATCAAGCGCCCGGTCTAAGAATTGTAGGTCGTCATAGTTACCGCCCGGCGACAAAGCCCCAAATCCTGGCAACCCGCCGGCTTTGACCACTGCTTCTGCAGCCGGCAGCCATTCATCCACATACCGCACTGGGTCTGGCGCTCGACCGGCATTCTCAAAGATCAGATTCGGCTCGTTATACAACTGGTAGTAGTCGACGCCCAACGCCTTGTAATGCCGCACCATCGCTTCGATGTCGCCGGTGATGGGCCGTCCAGGCGGCGTATAGATGCGCATAACCGGCTCGATGCCTTTCCCTGCTAGACGTTTCACCAGATAGTCGTTCTCGCCAATATTGGTGTTATCGTTCAAAAAGACCACCCATTTCACGTTCATTGAGGCCGCATCTTCGACGAAGCGGTCAACATTCGAATCGGTAGTGTGAGTGATCGGCACCCAATGCATTCCAAAGCCGTTATCGTTCGCCGGTCTGGGGAAATCAGAAATCGGCAAGGGATTGCTCTTGGCGGCGACCGGGGCTGGCGGGCTGGCTTGAGCTAGCGAGGTCTTGAGAAGATTAGTCGTCGGGTTAACGTTCGACTCGAAAGGGCGCGTTGGCTTGCTCATATCGGACAACTGACGCGGTGGAGGTTCTACGACTGGTCGCTTTGACCACCGAGCAGCCCGTTCCTTGACCATCAAATCAAAGGCGCCCGATCCGTTCGGTTTGGAAATATCGGTCGAGGCGCTGCCTGCGCTTTTCCCAGGCTGGCTTAGGGCAGGGCGGATCAGATCAAGCGGTTTGAAGCCGGGAGGCAGAAAGTCCAAGCCGGCGCCGGCGTTCAGTAACTTCTCGAACGCACTGGTGCGTCCGTTGTAGTCCAATCGCAGCCGCACCGGTTGAGAGCCGTTGGGCGGGCTAAGTATTCCGATCGGTCCGAAGCCACCGGTCGCCAAGCTCGATCTCCTATCCCGGTAAGGTGATTTCGAGATGCTTGGTCAAAGGGTAGCGCCTGTTCTAGCACGGCCGCTATCAGGGTTTTACCTAAAAGAGATGGCGGATACCCCAAAAATAAAACGTCCTGCGAGGTTATCGCAGGACGCCAGGGGGTAAAGGTAGTTAGGACAGGGTGGACTAGCTGCGGCGGTCAACGAAATAACCGCCGACCGCAACCGGCGTCGCATACTGATAGGCCCGCATTACCTGCCGACCTTCCCGTACGTCGCCTAGCTCGGTCTGGGTCTGGTAGATCTTCTGGGTCAATAATTGCTCGCTTTCGGCGTCAATCTGCATGATCTCGCGGACGACGCCGGCTACTGTCTGAGCGTCGGCAGGATCAACGCCTTCTACGCCGCTGTTTGCCGCCTTCCGAGCCACTTGGTTTACCATCTCGACCTTTTCGAGTAGTCGCTCGCGCTCAATCAGCATATCATAGAAACTCTCAAGGTTGTCTTTGTTTAGAGCCTCACGTTGAGCTATCGCCGTCCGGCGGATCGCATCATAGAGGCCAACCTTGAAGGCCATCGGCCGACTACCTGCTTCATTGCTTGCCTGGAATCCAAATTCACCCTGCAAGGCTGCCAACCTACCTTTCTTTTCAACAACTTGCATGAAGATAATCGGCAGTTCTCCGACTATCTTTAGGGCGAATAGTCAATAAAAAGCTATTCAACCATTCTCATCCTCATAAACGGTTGAGCACAGAAAAGGTTAACAGTCACTCAGCCTAGCGTAAGACAGTTGCAGTAAGTTCGGCGAAGACGATGCCCTGCTCGACTGGAGGGGCATTCTCACATCTCCAAAGCAATCGAATCTTTGGGTTGTATCTGAGTCGTCTCTGCTTCCAAAGAAAGGGGCTCCGTTTCCCGGAGCCCCGATACTATTTTCGTCAGGACTTTTTGAAACTTTAGCCCAAAACGGGATTAAATCGGCAGAAAAGTTTCTTTTTTGAACTTTCAGGACGGGCCGTTGCGGTCGAAGCTTCAAACCCGGCTGGTGGATGTTCAGGCGGATTTCAGGAAGCTCAATCAGTTGTTCAGGGAAGGTATCAGGGGTCGGAATAATATTGAAGGCGCGACGGAAAGACACCGGGTCTGCCAGTCGCAATATCCAGGTTCTCGATGGGCCAGCGTTTGAACTGCTTGAGTCGCGCTGGCGCCTTAGGGACCATCTCCTCCCTCGCTAGGCCGGCTGTTTTTGAAGGTGATGGCGGCGCCCGAGATGAACAGTCGGCCTTCATTTTGCCTTCTCACCAACCTCGATCAGCACTATGGTTTTCCTTTTGCTACAGCGGTGAGCGTAATTGTTGAGCCGTTGCGCTAATTGCCTAGCATAGACTCTACTGAATCAGGGAGATACGTTATACCTGGGAGCGCGGCCATCCTGGCCGCCCGGAGCGGGCGGGACGCCCGCGCTCTCAGCAAGTCAACCACCAAGAGCATTAATAACTGTGCCTCTCTATCAGAAATCGCAATGCGTCACGGTTCAATGTTTCTGCCCGCGGCTGTAGATTGCCCGATCAACGGTTCTATCAATGATTGGAGGCCATATATACGGAGGGGCAGACCTGGGTGTCTGCCCTTTATATGGCCGGCCATTGGGCAACCACATCGGATTGCCTCTACGGTTGCGGGTCCAACAATCTACGATTGTTGTTAGAACCGCGATCAACTAGCATATAAATGTGGTTGCATTAAACAGGTCCGATTCCCATTCCGCCGGCGCCTGGACAGATGGCGTCCAATATGTCGCGCTGTATGATGACGAATGTGGCCTCTGCCGTTGGGCGGCTAACTGGATCAAGGCGCATGATCCGGCCAGCCTGATCCTGTGTCTGCCGTTGCAGACTCCGGGCCTGCTGGAACGGTTTTCGATAAACAGGGCTGAGGCGGTCAGGCAAATACAGGTCATCTCGCGGGCCGGCGAGGTGCAAGCCGGCGCAGATGGCGCGCTCTGGGTTATCGCACAGTTGCCCGGCTATGGCTGGCTAGCCCTATTCAACTGGCTTACCCCGTTCCGAATCATCGCACGGCTGGTCTATCGCCAGATTGCAACTCGCTGGGCCGGCGATGGTTGTCAAAACGGAAGGTGTCACCCGTAATATGGCATCTACGGACGAGAACGCCGCGT
>JBCLEL010000268.1:0-3550 GCA_038913435.1 Chloroflexota bacterium | reverse complement strand
CCTGTACTTGCTGGGAGCAAGATGTCACTTTCCCTCCCCACATCAGCTATCACGTATCCTCGTCTACGAAGAACATCCTTTACTGAATCAGTAGCAAACAAAGGACTCATATTTCAGCTTCCCAGTCGGAATTTAGCTCAGGATGCGCACGCTTTTGGCGCATAGCAACCACCGCCTCATCTATAGCGGCGTTGATCTCCGCATCACTGTACTTAGCCGCCTCTTGACGCACCGGCGCGAAGGCTTCGTAAAGCTCCTTGAACCACGGTGAGCCGGCGGCGGTATGAGCCGGTCGTAGAGGCTTCACATTTCCCCTCCAATGAGAGTTATTTAGCAAGCTGTCTTCGCAGACCCACTACCTCACCCCAACCGGCGCCGGCAGCTTGAAAAAGCGGTTAGTCCTCGCACCAACCTGACTTTAAGTCGTATCATATCGTATCGCACACTGCCGGCCTGGCAAAGGGGAGATCGTGATGGCCACTCAGACTAACCTCGTCAAACCAGGACGCGCAACCGAAATCCTGCGCGATCTGGTTGCAATCGAGAGCGTGAACCCATTCTTCCCCGGCGGCGAGCGCGGCGAGGTGGAGGTGAGCCATTACATACAAGACTTTTTTCGTCGCTTGGGGCTAAAGCCACAGCTACAAGAAGCGTTGCCCGGTCGCCACAACAGCTGGGCCACCCTCGAAACGCCCGGCGCCAGCCGGACTCTACTCTTTGAAGCGCACATGGATACGGTCACGCTAGCGCCAGTCGGCGATAAGCTGCTCGATCCGACGATCCGGAACGGTCGGCTCTCCGGTCGCGGCGCTTGCGACACCAAAGGCTCGCTGGCCGCCATGCTGGCAATGTTGGAATCGTTGGTGAATGACCCTACCGGCTTGAAAGCGAACATCACCGTGCTCGGCTCGGTTGATGAGGAGTACCTTATGCGCGGGATCAAGCTGTTTGCCGAGCAGGGGCCGAAGGTTGACGCCGCAATCGTCGGCGAGCCAACCGAGCTATATGTCATCAGGGCGCACAAGGGGCTGACCCGCTGGCGGATTCGCACCGCCGGCCGTTCCGCCCACACCTCGCGGCCGGACCAGGGCGACAATGCAATCTACCAGATGGTCTCACTTACTCAGCACATCTTGAATGCTTACGAGCCAGTTCTGAAAAGTAAGACTCATCCGTTGCTTGGTCAGGCGACGCTAACCGTTGGTACCATACATGGCGGAACTGGCGTTAATATCGTCCCAGACGCCTGCGTTATCGAGGTTGACCGGCGGACGATGCCCGATGAAGACTTGCCGAGCGTAACTGCCGAGATGCGCCGGATAGTGGCCGAGATTCAACAACAAGACCCGAAGATCAAGGCTACGGTTGATGATCCCTTTGCCGATATACCTGGCATTGACACGCCGGCCGGCTCGGACATAGTGCGGCTGACAGCTGAGGTCGCCGGCCAGCTGTACGGCCACCACCAGGCGCTTGGTGTACCCTACGGGACCAACGCAAGCTGGCTGGCGGCGGCCGGCGTCCCGGTGGTTGTGCTGGGGCCGGGCAGCATCGCCCAGGCGCATACCGCTGACGAGTTCGTCGAGCTAGACCAGGTTGAAAAGGCGGCCAATCTCTACGCCGCCATCGCCCTGGCCTATCCTGGATAATGATAGGGATTGGCGTAGGGGCGTTCAATTGAACGCCCCTACAGCGATGGGCACAAACATTGATCTATGAACCATAGCCGGTTCGCCTGGTGCCGATCACATAGAAATGGTTATTGTGTGGGGGCAAGGCATGCCTTGCCCCTACAACAGGCGACGTGGTCTGGCTCAATGATTACGCTCAACGCTGTACATCGAGACAGCGTGGCTAAAGGTTTAATTGTAAGAACGATCAACTACGCTTGGGGGTAGCTGATGACCGTGCCAGCCGGCCGGTATTCGGCTGAGGGACTAAAAGAATTTGTGCGGCATGTGCTGGGCAAGCTAAACGTGCCGGCCGAAGACGCGGCCATCGCCGCTGACGCCCTGGTCCACGCTGACCTGCTCGGCGTTGACTCCCATGGCGTCGCCCGGCTGGAGAAGCATCCCGGCTTCCTGCCCGGCTTGAAGAACGGGCTGATAAATCCAGCGCCGAAGCCCCAGGTGGTTCGAGAGACGCCGGCTGCCGCCTTGCTGGATGGTGACAACGGCCTCGGCGTAGTGGTTGCAACCCAGGCGATGCGGCTCGCTATCGAGAAGGCGGCGTCCGCCGGCGTTGGCGCAGTCGCAGTGACCAATACCCATCACCTCGGTATCGCCTGCCACTATGCGATGATGGCGCTGGAACGGCAGATGATCGGGATCGCGATGACCAACGCCTATCCGCAGATGGTCCCGCCCGGCGGCAAGAAAGCGACGCTGGGCACCAACCCGATCAGCTTGGCGGCGCCGGCCGGTGACCACGCGCCGTTCATCCTTGACCTGGCGAGCAGTGTGACCTCAGCCGGCAAGATTGAGATTATGAGCCGAGCCGGACAGCAGATACCGGAAGGATGGCTGGTTGACCGGGAAGGCCGGCCTACTACGAATCCCAACGACCTCTGGGACGGCGGCGCTCTGCTGCCCATCGGCGGCCGGCCGGAGCTAGGCAGCTACAAAGGTTATGGCCTGGCGGTGATGGTTGACGTGCTGTCAGGCGTGCTATCCGGCGCCGGATACGGCGCGGCCCTAGACCCCGTTAGCTGGACGACCGGCCACTTCATGCTAGCGATCAACATTGATGCTTTCCGACCATTCATTGACTTTCAACGGATGATGGATGCGATGCTGACCACGCTGAAATCAACGCCGACCATCGAAGGGGTTGAAAGGGTGACAGTGCCAGGGGAGCGCAAGCTAGCCACCAAAGCGGAGCGCAGCCGGATGGGCATCCCATTGCACCCGGCGGTAGTTGAATCGCTGGAACGAGTCAGCAAAGAATACAGCGTCCCTTTTCCGCCAGGCTAGCTAGCCCCGACAGATCGCCGCGACGGTCCCGCCAGTGGCTCGTAGCAGTTCAGCCGGCCCAATCTTGATTGTCTGGAAGGGATCGCCGGAGCCGCCATAGACGAATGGCCTGTCCATAAGCTCATCGTCAATGAAGGTCGGCAGGTTGGTGGCAATCGGTACGGCGCCCAGGACGCTGCCAGTCGCACGTTCAACCGTGCCTGGATCGGCCAGCCGGCATTCCTGGCCGCCGGCCACCGCCGCCAGCTTCTTCAGGTCGAGCCAGCGGTCGCCGGGAATAATCGCTGAGACCGGCCGGCCGTCCACCAATGCAATCAGATTGGGCGCAGCGTCACCGCGCTTGATCCCCAATATCTCCTCACCGTCGCGGGCTGAATGAATGGCGCGTTCGTGAGGGACAAGCTCGTATTTGACGCCGGCCTGGTCCAACTTCATCCGCGTGGCATCTAACGCTGTGACATGTGCCATGTTTTAGAAGCTCCTACAGCGATGAGCAAAATTGTCGAACCTTTATTTCAATTGCCTACAGCGTTGAGCATAACAATTGAGCTGCGTTGCTCAACCTTATTGCTCGTTGC
>JBCLEL010000267.1:0-3565 GCA_038913435.1 Chloroflexota bacterium | reverse complement strand
TGCGCTTATTTGGATAAGCGTTCAGCCATTAGCAGTCAGCTATCGGCCGGGAATCTGAGGAAAGCTGATCGCCTAGCGGTGGTATGATAGAGGCCGGACGGTCGCTCCCGGTGGCGACCGATAGCCCAGATGCAGCCAATTCAATTATGGAGATCAGTTATTTTCCCAGTCGGGCCTACGCCAAGCAGGTGATGCCCGGCAGGATTTTCGCGTTTATGGCTGGCACCGGCTCCTGGGACCCCGGCACCTCGATAGAGAGCATAAACTACACTTACCAACTGGTGGACGAGCACGGCCGCTACAATTGACCGTCAATGAGAGAGATTGAGATGCCCATCCGACGCGCGCTAGTGATCCATCCTTACGATGATGTCGCCGTTATGCTAGAAGACTGTTCGCCAGGGGACGAGATCGTCGCCCGGTTGGAACAGCTCCAGCAGCGACTGATCGCAAAAGAAGCGATCCCGTTTGGTTTCAAGGTAGCTTTGCGGCTGTTGCGGCCCGGCGAATCGGTACGCAAATATGGCGAGGTCATCGGTCAGGCTTCCCAGGAAATAGCCGCCGGAGGACTGGTCCACGTCCACAATCTGGTTGGCGCTCGCGGTCGTGGAGACTTAGCCGCTGGAGGGGTAGATGAGCGAACATACATTCCTGGGCTTCCGCCGGTCTGACGGATCGGTTGGCGCGCGCAACTACGTCCTGGTGCTAGGAAACGGCCTGGTCAGCCAAAAGATCTGCGAGAGTGTCGAAAACACCCGCACCATTATTACCGCTGACGTAGGCACTGGCCGGACGAGCCGCGACCGGGAGACTATCGCCCGGACCTTGATTGGTCTGGGCCGCAACCCAAACGTGGCGGCCGTCATAGTTCACGAAGGCGGCCCCGGCGGCTATCCAGAGCTAACTCCTGACCGGCTGTTGAACGAGATCGCCAAGTCTGGCAAGCCGGCTGAGCTATTACGTTGCAGCGCAGAGGGCGGCGACTGGCCAGTCATCAGCGATGGTATCCGGTTTGCCAGAGCGTTGGTGCGCGACGCATCCCGCCTGCGGCGCGAGGTATGTCCGGCTAGTAGGCTTTCCATCGGCGTCAAATGCGGCGTCTCCGACCCAACCTCCGGCCTGGCCGGTAATCCGGCCGTTGGAGCTATGCTCGACCGGGTCATCGAGCAAGGGGGCGTCGGCATCTTCGGCGAGACGACTGAGATCATCGGCGCAGAGCACCTTTTAGCGCGACACGCCATAAATGATGAAGTGAGTCAAAGACTCCTGGCGGCAGTGACCGAGATCGAGCGTCGCTCGCTAGCGACCGGCGAAGACATCCGCACGATCAACCCGGTGCCGGCCAACATCAAAGCCGGCATCAGCACGCTGGAGGAGAAATCGCTGGGGGCCATCCACAAGGCCGGCTCCGAGCCGCTGCAAGGTTTTCTGAAGTACGGCGAGCGGCCGGCCGGCCCGGGCCTGTATTTCGCCGATACCTACGCTTCGGCCCTCTCGATCTTCGGCAGTCACGCCGCCTCCGGCTGCAACCTGTTGCTCTTCCAGTTTGGCGGCTCCGGCGGAACAAACCGCACCTTGCCGCCATCGAACGCGCCAGTTGCGCCGTTGATGTGGACGACCGCCTCGCCGATCAGTTGGGCAAGACACCAGGAGGACCTAGACTTCTACGCCGGCGGCATCATCGAGGGCAAGGAGACGATAGCCGAGGCCGGCGAGCGGTTGTACCGGTTGGTGTTGGACCTCGCGTCAGGCACCATGACCAAGAGCGAGACGGTCCGTCACCTCGACCCGTTGCAGATATACCTGATGGATCCCATGTTCTAACCGCAGTGACGCTGATTAGAGCGAGGAATCAGTTGGGTTAACCTTGCTGTCAGCGCCAAATATCTTCAAAGCTACTTCAACGAATACGCTTTCCGGTATAATCGGCGCGGACAGGTAGATTCTATGTTTTCGGCTTTTCTTGCTCAGGTTGTGACTTCCGCTCGATAGGGCGGGTCACCACGCGCAAGAACCGCTCAAACTGAGGCTCAGTCAAAGGCGACTGGAACGTCTGTGACTGGCCCGGCGTTTTTATCTTGGGTTGTTCCTTGCGTGACAAACCAAATAGCCTTTTCAAAGGGTATGTGCGAGATCGCAATCAAATCTAGCCTATACCCTTAGTGGAGTTTCTGCAACTCCATAGAGGGGTTGCAGGGGGGAGATATGGCGACTCTGCGTATCACCGTTAAAGGTAATCTTGGGCAAATTTCTGCGACCTATTTCGCCGTCATCATTCAGCGTTCGATCAAGATATTGCATAGTCTGGATAAACGCCTATCACAAAAGAAAGGCGGGACGCTTCAATGGGTAATTGCGGGCTTGGGGGAAGGCTCTGGGCATATTGACTTGGCGACACGTATCAGAAAAGGCGATGTAGATTATGCACCGCAAGTAAAACGTGTTTTTACAGGGGGCATTCGGTGTATTCAAGAACAAGGAATCACGCCGGCGCACTTTTCCGGGCTGGAAGTGATGGACTTGCGCATCATAGTTCAGGCAATCGGCCAGGATGGTATCACGGGCGTCAACTATTTAGACCCTGATTCCGAGTCCGTGGAACTGACAGCAAATACTGAAACCAAAATATCTCAGTTGCTAGGACACAAGTATTACGCTTTTGGCTCCATTGAAGGAGCGGTTGAACTTGTCTCGCTGAAGCGCCGTGGGAAGCGTTTTGACATAACTGATCCTCGGACCCAACGATCAATCCAATGTAGCCTGCCTGATGAACTTAAAGAGAGCGTATGGGATGCTATTCACGACCACCCGCGAATAGTAGCCACCGGCCTGATAGCCTACAACGGGAGAAATGAGTCCATACGATTAGACGTTCGCCAGCCATTGCGGTTTTTGGGGGAAGCAACTGAGCTACCCACGAGCCAAGATTTGGCGGGCGCTGATCGAGACTTCACCGGTCAGATGTCCACTGAGGAATATGTGAGGAGCATTCGCGGTGGCTGATGGACCTCCACAATTTCCGGGATTTACAGCGCTCCCTGCCCTAAAACGCCCATATTTCGATGCGTCGGTGTTTCTTGCACATTTGAAACAGGAGGCCACTGCTTGTCGTAATACAACTCGTTTTGACATTACCACACGACTATTTGCGGATGCAGAGGCCGGGAAATTTCAGATTTACACATCATTCATCACAATTACTGAGGTTCGGCGACTTCAAATCACTAGAGGGGTCTTCAAACAACCGCTGGACGCCTCGGAGCTTGCCACAATAAACGGATTGTTCAGGAAATATCTTGAAAATGCATGGATCGTCCCGATAGAAGTAGGACGCCTTGTGGCGGAGAAAGCTCAAGAACTAGGTGCTCAGTATGACATATCTACCCAGGATGCCATTCATCTAGCCTCTGCGATCATCGCCGGCTGCGATGCTTTGCTGATCTGGGATAAGGCGTTTCTGTCCAAGTTCCCAATACGAGATGCGACCAATGCAGTCCGTATAGTAGAGAATATCATACTTACAGAACCGTATTGGCAGGGACTCAAACCGTGACTGCCTGATACT
>JBCLEL010000266.1:0-3573 GCA_038913435.1 Chloroflexota bacterium | reverse complement strand
GGGCCTTTTCTATTTGCTAGACTTGCTTAAGTGACAGAGTTCCCTTTTGAAATAGTAGACCTGGTCATCGTCGGGCTTATACTGCTATCGGCCTTGGGCGGATGGCGGCTAGGGTTGATCGCCGGAGTCGTTGATGGAGTCGGCCTTATTGCGGCGGTCGGGCTGGCTAGTCGCTTCTCTTCCCAAGTTTCAACACTAGCTGGTGACTTTTTGCTTGCCCCGTTAGGTGTTTTACGGCCCATCGTTACTATCGGCATTATCGCCATCGGGTTCATTGTTGCTGGACTGATTGGCCGGATAATCGCTGGCGTAGTAAGACTCGTCATCCCGCCTGATTCGTTCGTAGGTGCGGTGAGCTCGTTGGCCGGTGGCGTGTTGGGCGGATCGAAAGGGGCAGTCCTGCTCGGATTCGCGCTTATCGCGGTGACGCCCCTTCTACCGCAAGATTCGGCTATCTACCGACAGATCAACCATGGGCAACTGGTTGATACAGTTACTTCTTTATCGCGACAAGTAGAGCCGTTTATTCGTGAGTCAATAGATCCGATCTTTTCTGGCCAGGCCCAGGTCAATCCAATACCCGATGGCGCCCAGACCAGCCGGCTGCCGATCCCGTGGCCGAGCCAGCTCGCCGTATCGCCGGACGCTGAGAACAAGATGCTTGACCTCATCAACGAGGAACGCCGGCTGAGCGGGCTGCCGCCGCTGGCGATGAGTCCGCTAGCACAGGAAGTTGCCCGCGCCCACAGCGAGGAGATGTTTCGATTGAGGTATTTCTCCTATTCCAGTCGCGATGGCAAGACTCCGCCCGAACGGTTGCGCCAAGCCGGCATCAACTTTACCATCGCCGCCGAAAACGTAGCCTTTGCTCCGTCAGTCGTGTCAGCCCATCGAGGCTTGTTGGACAGCCCCAGCCATCGTCGCAACTTACTGTCGAAAGACTTTCGACGAGTCGGAATCGGAATCGTTGATGGCGGAATCTGGGGAATCATGGTGACGCAAGACTTCACCGACTGATCGCGGAAATATAATCCAAATAGGCCCAGCCGGTATATACTGCCAACCAGGAGGGCAGTATGTCGCCACACGAAATCGTCCGGCTGACCAGTCTCAGCCACGGCGCCGGTTGAGCTTGTAAGCTAGGGCCGGCGGCCCTGGCGCAGGTTCTGCGTCAGCTACCACCTGTATTGGATCCCAACGTCCTGGTCGGCGCTAACACGTCCGACGATGCTGCTGTCTACCGTCTGTCAGCAGATCAGGCGCTGGTCGCCACCTTGGACTACTTCACGCCGATTGTAGATGACCCCTATCAGTTTGGCCAGATCGCGGTTGCGAACTCGCTTAGCGATGTCTATGCGATGGGCGGCCGGCCAATCTTTGGCCTGAATATCGCCGGCTTTCCCAAAGATACACTGCCGATTGAAGTGTTGAGCGAGATACTGCGCGGCGGAGCGGACGTGGCAAAGGAGGCCGGCATTGCCATCATTGGCGGACACACCATAGACGACCCCGAACCTAAGTATGGTATGGTCGCAATCGGCCTGGTTCATCCTGATCGGATCGTGACCAATGTTGGCGCGCAGCCGGGCGACAAGCTCATTTTGACCAAACCACTGGGGAGCGGCATTATCTCCACGGCCATCAAGCGCGAGCTGGCGTCTCGTCCTATGATAGATGAAGTGGTGCATGTTATGACGACTTTGAACCGCGCCGCCAGTGAAGCAATGGTTGAGGTCGGCGTACACGCCGGCACCGATGTGACCGGCTTCGGCTTACTTGGGCACCTGAAGTCAATGCTGGCCGACGGTGGGATCGGCGCTCGGATCGTCGCTAGCGCCGTGCCGTTGATCGAGGGGGTACGGGAACTGGCCGAAGAGAACGTGATCCCCGGCGGCACTCGGCGCAACTTTTCCCATATCAACCCGGTCGTCGAATGGCCGGCCGACATGCCGGAGTGGGAGCGCCTGATCTACTGCGACGCTCAGACCAGCGGCGGGCTTTTGATGGCGGTCGCGCCGGACAAGGTTGACGCGATGCTGAAAGCATTGCAGCGGCCTGGAGTCTTGTGCGCAGCTGTCATCGGTGAGGTGGTTGCCGGCGAAGGTATCCAGTTGGTAAGCTAGATCCCGCCTACCACCTGCCCATGTGAAACATGGGAAGCGCGCTCATAATATGAGCTGGAGTAGCATCGGTATCCGATGGCGCACTTACTCCGGCTGGTCTCACAATTACTATTCTTGAACTGCCGATTCTTCGCCGCCTTCTCGGATCGCTGCCGGATAAAGGTTTTTCCGCCCAAAGAGCGAAGATCAGCCTGCTAGGTTGTTGGGCTTGGCTATTGGCCAGGTGTCCAGGAGCCTGGATTCAGCGTCCGGACGAAGTACCCTTTGCCTTTTTCGATAGGCCAGATACCTAACTCGTTGCCTTTTTGGTGGATGTCCCACCGTCCCCTCAAGCTGTCCCACCTGACTACTGACACCACACTCACTCCGGATCCATCTATCGCTTGAGTGAGCGTCTCGCTGTCGTAGGCTGTGGGCGAGAATGGCACGCTAATCAGATGCCAACCAACACCGAAGGCCAGAGGTATTGGCGTCGTGACTGGCCGGCCGGTGAATGGGAAACTCGCGCTGTTAGTCGTCTTTACAAAGTAAGCCCTACCAAGTTCAAGTTCCCAAATACCAAGATCGCTGCCTGTTTGGTGGATGTCCCAACGCCCTCTCAAGTTGTCCCATTTCACTATTGACCTGACGTTGGCACCGGCAGCGGTAATAGCCTGCGCTAGCGTCTCGCTGTCGTATGAAACAGCGGCGCCACTTGAATCAGATCCCGATCCATCGTTGGGCAAGCTAATAAGATTCCAGCCATTATACAGCAGTGAGCATAATAATTGATCCGCATTACTCAACCTTACTGCTTGTTGCGATTTTAACAGTAGCGCGGGGCCTTGTGCCCCGCCCGTCCCCATGCAGGGGACAAGCCCCTGCGCTACAAAGCTCAATGCTTTTGCACTCCGCTATAGAAAGTGAGGGTATCTGTCACGACAGAGGATGTCGCCGTGTGGGTTGCGGTAGGCGTAACCGTTTCTGTCGTAGTCGTAATGCTGACAGGAGTCTCGGTTCGTATCTCCGTCGGTGATGCCGTCCCGGCTGACGCAGCTATGTCAGTCGGCGTTTGAATGGGAGTCACCGTCGATGTTGCAGTGTTCGTTGGTGTCGCGGATCGCGTTTCTGTAATTGTGAAGGTCTTAGTCGGTGACATAGTGACCGTGAAGGTCACAGTCGCCGTACTGGTCGGACTTTCCGTTGCCGTCTCGGATAGCGTTTCTGTCGCTGTCGGCGTTGGCGTGTCGGTCGGCAACGCGGTCACTGTGAATGTCGGCGTTGGACTGGCGGTCGGAGTGCCGGTTGGTGTCTCGGTCGCAGTGGGTGAGTGGGTGGCAGTCGCCGGCAAGGTCGGTGTCCGACTAGACGTTTCGGTGGCGGTAGTAGTCGCTGTGCCGGTGGGAGTCTCGGTCAAGGTTGCGGTCACCGAGACGGTTGGACTGGCCGTCGGAGTGTCGGTCGGCGTCTC
>JBCLEL010000265.1:0-3578 GCA_038913435.1 Chloroflexota bacterium | reverse complement strand
ATGATGACAGAAGGCTATTCCGATCATGGTTTGCTGTTGTCCGGTCGTCATACGGATCCCAGGTTGCAAAGAATAGTTTGAGGTGAGGGTGTGGATACAGTAGCGGTTCCGGCGGTGCGTCCTCTGCTGGTTTCTGGCCGGCTCGACCGTTCGACAGCGGCCATGCTACTGGTGTCGGCCGGCCAGACAATCGAAGCGCGAGTGTTGGAGGCGCAAGGATCGCGGGTCACCCTGCTGGTAAACAACCGACAGATTACCGCTGAGAGTCAAGCGGTCTTGGCGCCGGGCGACCAGGTGAAGGTCCGGGTCACCGATGTCAACGCTCAGCGTGTGATTATGCAACTGGTTTCGCGGGGCGACCAGCCGATTGTCTTCCGCAGCCTCTCGCGCAACGACATTGCTACCGTGCTCCAGTTTATGGGGCTGGCAGTCACCCGCGAGAACGTGCTGATTGCCGAGCACCTGTTGGCTCGGAATATGCCGGTTGACCGCGAAAACATCGAGGGCGTATATCAGGGGCTTCTGAAGACGGCGCTAGCGCAAGCAACGACTGGTCAATCGGCCTCCGAGACCCCGTTGCCATCGGCGCCGGGCGGGGCGGCCGTAGCGCAACCATCCGAGCAGGTTGCCAGTACTAATTCTAATCAGGTCGTCTCCCAGCAGGTGAGTGAGGGACGGCAACCGGCCCCTGCCGTGAGTGGACAGATCGTCACGCAAGCTGGACAGCCGCCGGCCGCTGAAACGGAAACACCGCCAATCGCTCGTGGCCAACAGGCCGTCAGTGGCGCAGTAATTCAATTGGCCGACGAGCTGGTTGCGCTTGCCGCCGTCCCGGAAGAAGTGATCGGCGGCCAGCCAGCAGCAGACCCGAACACCGCGCAGGCTGACCAAACGGTCAAGATTTCGCCTCAACCAACGCCCGCTCAGAGTCAAGCGGAGACCGAGGCAACCTCGGTCCCGACGGCGCCCGGTCAAAGCGCCGCGCCTGCTACATCGAGCGCCTTGCCAGCCGATCAGCCGGCGGACTCAACCCCGGTCTCGGCGCCGCCGGCCGGTCAGGCTACAACCTCCTCTGGCCAAATGGCTGCCGAGGAACTAAATGAACTCGATTCACAGTTTGTCCGGCCAGGCCCTACTAGTCTTTCGCCGGAGCTTACGAGCGCGGCGCCTGGTCTATTCAGCAACGAGGACATTGCGGCGGCGGTTTTTCTCAAATCGAGTAACCTGCCGATAACCCCGGACACGCTCGCCATAATCAAAGAGCATTTCACCGCTCCACGGGCTTTCGCTGACCAGGTAGAGGTCGTCGAAAATCTCTTGAGCAATCTAGCCCAGGCAGAGCCTGACTTGCCGCCAGGCATTATGTCCAGTTGGGCAACCGTGCGGGAGCTAGCCCACCAGATACAGGCGCGTCTGCCGGCCGTCCGCGCCGAATCGTTGCTGGCGCAAGACCAACAGATGGTTGTAGCGGTAAAGGACGCTCTGGTCACACTCGGCGTCAGCGTAGAAAACAAGCTGCTTCGAGCAATCGCCGGCGCATTTGATCGGGCAGCTTTAGATGGCGATTTACGAGTGCTGCTGGCTCGACTTGCCGATAAGGCTGATGAAGTGATGAACAACCAGGACAGCAGCGCCGTCCTCCGCCGTGAGCTAGCGCAGCTCCGCGACGGCGTGCGCACGTTGCTCGGTCAGGTCGAGTATTCGCAGCTTGCCAACTCGACGGACGCCGGCGCCCGACCGGTCCAAAACAACTACTACCTCTTCCAAATACCGTTGTTCGGACGCCCAGGCGAGTCTCAGCAGCCGGCGAGCCTGAAAGTGTACTACCGGGGCGAACAAGGTAAGAAGCTTGACATCAACAACATCCGAGTTGTCTTTAGGCTGGAGATGCAGAACCTAAAGACGCTGGAGATTGACCTGATGATCCATAATCGTCAGATAGACCCGCGCATCTCTAGCCTCAGTAAAGAGATCAATCAGTTTATCGCCGAGAGGACTGACGAACTAGACAAGTCACTCAAGGGCCTCGGCTTTCAGATGAATGATGTCCACTTCGATCTGCTGGATGAATATCAGGTAGAGGACGAACCGCTCGACCAGCAGTTGACGCCGGTGATACCGGGCCGCGTCTTCAAGGTTGATTTCCGAGTTTGACGACGGGTTGCAAGGAATAGTTGGATGGACGAGCAGAGCAAAAAGGCCGAAGAGCGACGCCAGATCAAATCTGCGGTTGCTTTGCAATACGACAGGATAAAGCACCAGGCGCCGGTTGTGACGGCGACCGGCAAAGGGTTGATCGCCGAGCGGATACTTCAGATCGCCCGTGAGCACCACATCCCAATCCGCGAAGACCCTGACCTCATTCAGGTGTTATCGAAGCTCGATCTTGGGGAAGTAATACCCTCCGAGTTATATCCGGTGATCGCTGAGATTTTTGCTTTCGTTTACCGCCTCAATGCGGACAAAGGCAAGCCGGCCGGTTAACCGGTCGCGTTGCGGAGTGTCGCCGATGCGGTTCTGTTCTTACCAACTTCCGGTCGCTGACTTCGCCATCACTGGTAAGTAAACCCTGATTGGAAATTGATTGGCGCCGTGAATAGTAGCGCCCCGCGTAGAACCCAGAACTGAAGATCCAGCAAAGGTGACGTTGGTATCGCGGTTGTGGGCCGAGTCGGAAACAAACTGCGCGGAGGTTCCCCCGGCCGCGGTGTAGGTCAGCGTCTTGAATCGGATTGTTCCGACGTTGAATGTGCCGCTCGGCTTCGTTCCTGAGAGCTTGCCAGCGGCGAAGCTGATACGACCGTTGACGTTATCAACCTCGTTTTGTAACTCGATATTCAAAGGACTGCCAAGATTTTCGATTGCGGAAGCGGGCGAACCGGCGTTATCAACTACCTGAAGCAGGTTGGGATCGAAATTGATATAGGCGGCAGCCCCATCCACTTGCTGCAGGCCGGCGACGATCTGTAAGGTCAGATCAAAATTCGCACCCGGATTGGTGACTACTCGGTCAGGGAGTAACGCAAAGACGACATTTCCTGCCTGGACTTTCGGGGCGCTAATAACCATAGCTGAACCAAGTCCGCTAGTGACGATCTGATCGCTGAACTTGCCGAAATTGCCTGCAAGCAGAGAGAAGTCGGTGATGTTGATCTGGTTCGAGTTGTTGAAGTCAACTCTGGCGTCGAAGCCAGACTGACCGGCCTGCTTGCCAAATGCGGTGGCTAGCAGAGAAAAGTCTGTGATGTTAACTTGGTTGTCATCGTTCGCGTCTCCCTCGAAGAGCGTGCCGATGTCAACGCTAGTTATGCCGGTATTGATCGTTATGTTCCGCTTCTTTGTCGCCAGGGTATGCGAGCTTTTGACGCGGATGTCATAGATTCCCGGCCTCACCCCAGTTACAGAAAATCTGCCGAAGTCATCGCTGGTTGTCGTGGCCGAGAAGATTGACGAGGTCGAGCCAGGCGCGCGGAATTCGATTGACAGCGGGACTCGGAACGGTGGGCCGGAAGGCGTTTCACGACCCTGCAACGTCACTGATCCTCGTATGACGCCAGGCAAGATAGTGTAGCGCCCGC
>JBCLEL010000264.1:0-3594 GCA_038913435.1 Chloroflexota bacterium | reverse complement strand
GGCTTATTTTCACAGGAATGACCGTACAACTGTCATTGCAAGGTCGCCTCAGGCGACCGAAGCAAACTCGTCCAGATCATCCTACTCTGGCATTGTTTTTTGAGAGGACTTGTAGTGAGACGCAAGGCTCAGGACTGCTTTTAAGCCGGCGAACAAGATGCGCCTGCCAACCCAACCGCGTATCATTAAAACTCGCACAAATGAGCAAGGGGGTGAGTTCAGATGTCGGTTGCCTTACCGATTGACCTCGAGCTGCTGAAGACCGAATTAGACGAATACGGTTTCGTCATCATACCCAACCTGATCCTAAAGGATGACGCCGAACGCATGGGCAGACGGATAGTCGAGATCATCACTCAGCGGCCCGATTATGACCCCGCCAAACCGGACCAGGGTTTGAAAGGAGGTCTGTTCAATAATCTAACTCCTGATGACTATCCCTTGTTTGTTTCGCTGCTCACGAACCCGGTTTATCTTGATTTAGCTCGCCATGTTTTGGGAGATGGCTTCCAGATTACAGACTCCGGCCCGATCTGGACGAAGCCCGGTTCACTTGCCCAGCGGCTCCACGCCGACGTGCCGATTGGCTGGTTTGCAAAGTCCGGCTTGCGAATACCGAACATCTGCTTCGTGGTCAACGCGATATGGATGTTGACCGACTTCGCCAAAGAGAACGGCGCGACCCAGTTGATGCCCTTCAGCCACCACGCAACCGGGGCTGGCCGGATACCTCGGTCGGACGTGGAATACCGAGATCTGGTAACGGCCGAAGGGCCGGCCGGGTCAATCGTCATTTTCAATGGCTCACTCTGGCACCGGCGCGGCGCGAATGTGACCCAAGATAGGGAGCGGGTTGGGGTTTCAACCTTCTACTTCGGTTCTTGGTTGGACCCGCGGACCCCCGCTGTCAACTGGTCTTCATTCATAATAAGACGGAGTGTCCGTGACCAGCTACCGGAATTGGTACAGCAAATGAGCCGGCACGTGGTCGAAGACTGAAAATCGGCCCCTGTTGAAACAAACCAAGCCTCTTTGACTGGTTGCACCGGGCGCAGACCTCAATCAAAGCAAGTCCACCATTGAAAACAACGGCTCCTGTGGTGGAAATAGGGTCTCAAGCAGGGCCAACGATTCGGGTTGACAGCGCAACGAAGCATGCTCCCCGACCGGCCGGTAGCCGGTGACGAGCGGTCCCAGATCGCAGTGAGCTATCTCTATTTGGAAAGCGAGCGGCCGGCCATTCCCGACCTTTATCTCCGCCTGCTGCTCCTCGGTCCGAATCGCAAGCGACACCTCGGCATTGCTGAAGCGACTATAGCCCAGCCGGCTTTCCAGGGCCGGCTTGAGCTGGCCTAGCAGACATTCCAAGGCGATCACCCTGACATGGCCGCGACCGGTGCAGAGTTGCAGGTTCGCCCCTAGCTCTGACGCTCGCCGGCTCATTACCGAGTATGGACGCAGGTAAAGCGCCAACTTGGTATGTCCGGCTAGCCTGGCCTTCTCGGCGGCTGCTTCTAGCAGCGCATCGGCGACTAAACGGTTGGACACGTACCCTTCAGCGATTGAGAAGGACAGCGCACCACTTTCGGTGGACCAGTTGAGCGGCTTGCTAGCGACCATTGCATAGCCGGCCAACTCGCCGCGATGGTCAGCGACAAGAACATTCTCCGGCTTGACGAGGCCGGCTTCCTGAACGTGACTCAGTAGCCAGCGCCAGTAGTTGGAATCGCGGGTGGTTGCACCGGTTGCTTCCAAGGTCGCCGTCTCATATACCTGCTGCACCGAAGGTAGGTCGCCCCATTCAAAGGGCCGGACTAACGACTCAGGTTGTAGCGGCAATTTCAGCCCGTCGCTGACGGTGATAGTGGTGTCGTGGCTCGACATGAATGTTTGCAGACCATAGGCAAACCCAAACTTCTCGTAGAAGTCAGGTATCCCAAACAGGAAGGCCAGCGGATACTGTTTTTCGCGCATATAGGCCAGGGCGTGTTGGACTATCGTTCGGGCATATCCTTGTTTTCGCCAAGCTTTGACTGTGCCGACAATGCAGATCTCACCGGCCATTACCGCCGCCCTTCCAATCCGAATCGGACGATCTATCACGCAGAGATGGCTTACAACGTTCCCTTCTTGCTCGATGAAAAAGACGCGTTCCGGCGAAAAGCCTGGCAGATTCCCATACCAGGTGCTGACCTCAGCTGCCAGACCGTCCCCATGTACGCTTGCGACGTGATCCAAACACATCGTTATGTCGCGTTGTGAAGATACCGTTCTTACTTCATAGACCAAAGTAACCAACCTCAAGGTCAGGGTCTGTGTCGCCAGTACAGATTATGGTCGAAAGTGGCGGAAATATTAATAGCTGTGGCTACTCCGTTTCTAGGTTCCCAACTCCTGTCCGCAACCTAGCCACGCACTGGCCCGATCTTTTTACTCCGGGCGTGGCGAATGATGATGGCACTTACACGCTGTCCCTAGGTTGCTGCCAGACCTTCGGATATCTAGAGTGTAGAACACGCTTGCAATCACCATTGGGTTATGGGTTTGACGGGATTCACTACTCCCCTTAGAATCTGGGCATAGTTGAGGTTGGCGAGTGGAAGACGATCCATACAAGGTGCTTCAAGTTGATCCCTCCGCGGATCCCGGGGTGATTGAGGCGGCGTATCGCCGGCTGGCTCGCAAGTGGCATCCGGACGTGAACAAATTACCGGATGCCACTGGGAAAATGCAGCAATTGAACGTTGCTTATGAAGTGCTCCGCGATCCGTTGAAGCGTGCCCAATATGACCGAAGCCGGCGGTCCGAAGCTCACTTTTTGCCATCGGCTGAACCTGAGCCACCACCATCACCTCCGCCTCCACCGCCGACACGACCAAAACCACCTTCACCACCTCCGCCGCCCAGGCCGGCCGGCCTGATATGGATTGTTTCAGCAGTAGTCCTGATGGTTATCGCTACTGTCGTCTTTATGTCGGGTAGTCTGGGGTCTCCAGTTGGAAATCAACCGAGCCCGACCAATGCTATCATTCGTCACGCTAATGGTCCTCAGATTAGCAACGTGACTGATGTGGCATTCACCGTCACCTGGATGACCGCCCAACCTACTACTGGCAAGATGCGTTGGGGGGTGTCGCCGCAAGCGGTGGATCGAGTGGCCGAGGATATCCGCGGCGTGGATATTGTCTCGGAAACTCACTCTGCCGAGGCATTCGGGCTGGAGTCGGGCAAGACGTACTACTTCGATCTCATATCCGGTGGAACTGTTGACGATAATAGCGGGCAACACTACCGGGTGACTACCGGTCCAACCCTCGGTATGCCGGGCGTGCCGACCGTGGTTTTCGGTCGTCTGGTCGGCAGGGACGGCAGCAACCCCGTCCAAGGGGCCGTTCTGACTGCCGTTGTCTCTGACAGCGACATCGCAGGGAGCAATGAATCACAACCAGTTCCGGCGGTCTCGGCCCGCGATGGCTCCTGGGCGATAGAGCTTTCGGTCAGGACCGCCGATCTGAATAACTACTATGCGGCGGCAGGCCAATCACGCTTCGTACGTATAATGGTGGATGCCGGCTCGTTCGGCCAGGCGAGCCA
>JBCLEL010000263.1:0-3633 GCA_038913435.1 Chloroflexota bacterium | reverse complement strand
ATCAGCCGGCTTGACCAGTCCCAGACACTCCCGGCTTGGGCAACCCTCTTGGCTGCCAACCGAGTACCGCCGGTAGAGGCACGGTTGACAAGGCAGGCCGAGCTCGATGTGTAGGCCGCTGGCGCCGCCTAAATCGGGCAGCGGCGTTCCCGGTTGCCAGCGCCGGCTGCCGATTGGCGACCATGCAGCGGCATTTGACGGGCCAAAAATGGTTAGGCCGGGCGTTCCAACTGCCGATGCTAGATGGGCCACACCGCTGTCGTTGCCGATGAATAGATCGCATTTCGCCAGGCAAGCAGCGAGAGCCTTGACAGTCGTCTGGCCGGTCAGGTCAATGACCGGCTTGCTCACCGCCTCTTTGAACTGACTGTTGAGACCGCGCTCGCTATCCGAGCCAACTAAAACCAGCCGTAACTGGTTAGTCTGAGACAGCTCGGTTGCAACCTCGGCAAACGCCTGCCAGGACCAGCGGCGGGCGTGGCTGTATTCGCCGGAGCCGATATGGAAGGCGACCAGTCGTTCATTTCCAGTCCGCAACAATCCATCAGCCCTAGCCCGGTCTTTATCATCGAGATGAATCTCTGGCTTGGGAGTCGAGTCTGGTTTTGCTCCGAGCGCCTGGGCTATCTCTAACCAATAGTCTGACTCGTGACGCAGGCCGAAGCCGGAGTCTTCAACCCGGTCGGTCAAGAAGTCCCCAGGGCCGGCGTCCAGCCCGATAGTTCGTTTAGCGTTGGCCGCTCTGGCCAACCAGCGATATTTCAGCGTCCCCCAGCTGGTGAAAAAGTGGTGAAAGATTATCGTGGCATCGTAATGACGGATGCGTAGCTGGAAGGCCAACTTGATTGCGGCCAAGACAGCAGGTGGATTCAACAGGCCGGCTGGATGATCCAGGGCAGTCTTTCCCATCACTATCAGGCGGCTCACCGAAGACAAGCCCTGGAAGACGCTGGCGCCGGCCGGCGCGCAAAGCACATCAATCTCCGCCGCCGGCCAGTTTTGTCGTAGCGCCCGCAGCGCCGGCGTCGCCAACACCGCGTCGCCTATGTCGCCGAGCTTTACCACCAGCAGTCGGTTCATGGCCGCTCCGTGAGCCTCTCGATTGCGCTGAGGCCATATTTTGCGATCAACTCATCTGCTGCTGCGAGGACCTGCTCAGGGCTGATAGCGCGAACGCAGTCGTGAATAACCAGGACTGATTCGGGGATGTCCAGCCGGCCGCACGGCGAGCAGGCTACCGGCGATTTGATAACGATGTGTCGTCCCGGCTCGCCGTAGGGTCCGTAGCGGGCGGCTGAGGCCGGCCCGAACAGATGTAGCGAAGGCGTTCCGAGCGCCACCGCCAGGTTCAAGGGGCCGCTGTCTGCGCCAATCGCCAACGACGCTAGCTCAAGTATCGCCGCCAGCGAGCCTAGCGAGGTCTTGCCAGCCAAATTGGTCGCTGGTCGGTTCATTGACGCCGCCACTTCGCCGGCAATCTTGGTCTCGTCGGGGCCGGCCGTCAGAACGATCTGCGCTTGGTGGTTGGCGGCTAGTTTATCACTGACGCGGGCGAAGTAATCCGCTGGCCACCGCTTCACCTTCGCGCCGGCGCCGACGTGGACGACAACCAGCCGGCCTTCGGTGAGATCGCTATCATCCAAGAGATGTTTGGCCTGAATCCGGTCTTCATCGGTAATGTGAAAGTCGAGCCTTCGCCGCTCAACCGGGTCAGCGCGTGCGACGAAAGCGGCCAGCGACATGTCCAGGTCGGCGATGTGCGTAGCCGTCGGTTGGCCGGTCGGCGCCTGGGTCAAAAGCCCGCGTGTCTGGAAGTTGCGGTGGCCGACGATGGCCGGGGCGCCGGCCAGCCAGGCCGCCAGCGCCCCCCACCAGAAATCGGGCCGCATTATCAGGACAACATCGGGCCTCCGCCGGCGAATTAGCCAGGCCAGTCTGCCCAACCTTATCAGTCGTTGTAGCGGCGAGCTTCTCTGCCGGTCGAACCAGGGGTATTGAAATGAGTGAATCTGGTCGAGGTTCGGATTGCCAAAGAGTACGCGCCGGCTCCAGGGGCCGACGACAATCTCGATCCGGGCGCTGGGTAGCGCCCGGCGCAGCAGACGCAGCGCCGGCGTGGTGAACAATACGTCGCCTAGGTGGTCCGGCTGTAAGATGAGCAACCGTTTAGGCCGACTGGGCGGATCAGGACTAGCCCGGTCCGGCAACAGGCCCAGGGCCAGATCGCGCCAGGCGGAGCGGCTTTGCAGTTGCGGCCAGATCATCTGAACAGTCCGTCGTCTGCCGGATTATCAGACATCCTGGTCTGGTCTGATGGCGCCGGCGGAGACGCCTTCCTTCGTCAGCATATCCATCGCTGCGTCAAAGACCTGCTCAACCTTTATGGCCGGCATGCAGATGAATGCTCGGCAGGGATCAACGACGCCATCGTGGAAGCAGGGGCTACAGTGTGGCTTTGACCAGAGGTAGCGGCCAATGTCGTCCGGCGGGCCGTAGAGGTGGGGGTTGGTCGGGCCAAATAATACCAGGGGCTTGCAGCCGACCGCCGCCGCCAGGTGAGCGGTGCCGGAGTCGTTGCCGATGAATAGGGCAGCCTGGGCCAGCAAAGCGCCCAAATGGTCGAAGCCGAGCCGGCTGGTTAGATTGACGGGCCGGCTGGCCGCCAACAACTCGACTCGCCGGTTTAACTCTTGCTCGTCAGGCGATCCGATCAGGACGACCTTCCAGGCGGCTTCGTTCAGGCGGTCGGCCAGCTCGGCGTACCGTTCAGCCGGCCAACGCTTGCGGGCGAGCACGGCGCCGGGGTTTGCCCCTCCGCCGGGATGTAGGGCGATGAAGCCGCCGGCGGTCAGCTCGCGCTCTATAAGCAGCTTCTTAGCAAAGCCGGTGGCTTCAGCCGAGGGGAAAAACTCCGGCCGGCCTGGCGATTCGTCAGCGCCGGCCAGGCCGGCAATCCGCCGAAAGAGCGCGCTTTCGTGTTCGTTCGGTAGTGGTCGGGTGGCGGCTGAGAGGCTAAAGCCGCGTCCGCCGCTATCAATGCCGAACCGCAGGGGCACGCCGGCCAACGCCGGCAGCAGGTTCAACCACAATGACCGTTCAAAGACAAAGGCTGCATCGTAGCGGCTCGACCGGAGTCGAATTGCCAGGCGTAGGTAGTCCACCAGCGAGTAGGGACCGGAACCTACGCTGCCGGCGTCTATTATCCGCTTTACATGCGGGTTGTTTTCAATCGCCGGCCGGCTCCACCGACTGGTCAGGTAGTGGACCTCAGCTTCGGGCCAGCGTCGGGCGATTGCCGCGACGGCCGGCGTCGTCATGAGCGCATCACCTAGACAACAGCAGCGGACTAGCAGGATTTTTCGGAGTCGCAGGCCGGCCGCCGGCAAGGGCCGCCGAAACAGCCTGGATAGCCGGTCGGCGAACTTCGCCGCCATTCCCGATCTTTTTATCGTTTGGGACCAGCGGTCCATCATCTCAGATAAGGCCCAACGAATCATGATTGTGCCAGGTTTTAGGGCAGACACAGGCGTCGTCCGGACTCAGAGGCCGGCTGGGAGCGCGGGCGTCTCGCCCGCTCTGGTGCGGCCAAGATGGCCGCGCTCCCAGGGACGGCTTCGCAAGGTCTGCCCCTAC
>JBCLEL010000262.1:0-3639 GCA_038913435.1 Chloroflexota bacterium | reverse complement strand
ATAAAAGTTATGGTTTGATTCTAGTCATCAGCCAGCTAGAACGTCAACGCAAGTTCGTACCGGGTGATGTACCAAAAGGCGAAGTCTCTTTTCACCGCAGAGGCGCAGAGGCGCGGAGATTGAAACTTGATCCTCTGCGTCTCCGCGTCTCTGCGGTTCATCACACATTTTCACACCAGCGAAGCAATCTCATAGGCGACGCTTGATTACTGCTAAGCTAGCCAATCATCGTCAACCCTGTTTTTGGCGCATCAGTTAAATTTTAGCCCCAAAGAACCAAGCTCTCAGGTACAATCCATCCTTGAGATTTTGTTAGGAGTATCAGGTGGTTGGGCGCAGCATTTGGGTAGCAAATATCATCGTCTTTATTTCAAGCGCTTGTACATTGATCCTTGAGTTGATCGCTGGACGTATACTGGCACCGTACATTGGCGTGTCTCTTTACACCTGGACCAGCATCATCGGCGTATGCCTGGCCGGCATCAGCATCGGCAACTACTTGGGCGGGCGTATCGCCGACCGCTGGGCCTCGCCGATGACGCTCTCGATCATCTTCTTCGTCAGCAGCCTGGCGACGCTGGGAGTGCTGGCGATGACCGCCCTCTTCGCCGCCACTGGGCTCCCGATTCAACTACCGTTGATGGCGCGAATTATCAGCTTGACGGCGGTCATCTTCTTCCTGCCGGTATTGATAATGGGGATGGTCACGCCAGTGGTAATCAAATTGACGCTGGTCAATCTTCAAACCACCGGCAACACGGTCGGAACGATCTACGCCTTTTCCACGGTTGGCAGCGTCGTGGGCACCTTCGCCACCGGCTTCTTTCTGGTCGAGGCGATGGGCACCCGCGCCATCGTGCTGGCGGTGGCGATAGTGCTACTGCTGATGGCTATCATCACCGGGCGGCTCTGGCGATCAGCGCCAAAGGCGGCAGCCACGACATTGGTTGTGCTGGCGGTGGCCGGCGCGCTGTTCAATTTCAGGAGCGACCTGCTAACGTCTCCTTGCATCTACGAATCGAGCTATTTCTGCATCCGGGTCCACGACACCGAGATCGGCGGCAAAAAGGTGCGGTCGCTGGTGCTGGACCATCTGGTGCACAGCTATACCTCACTGGAAGACTCGACGGTGCTGGGCTACGGCTACGAGCGGACCTACGCTAACCTGACCACCTACCTAACGCAGGAAAAGCCGGCGCTAAAGGCGCTATTCATCGGCGGGGGTGGTTATACCTTTCCCAAATACCTAGAAGCCGTCTATCCTCAGAGTGAGATACACGTTCTGGAGATTGATCCGGCCGTCACCGTAGCGGCCCACGATTACCTGGGATTGAAACAAGACACCCGTGTGCAAACTCATAACGGAGACGCTCGTTACTTTATGATGCAATGGAAGAATCCACCTAAATTTGACGTGGTATATGGCGATGCCTTCAACGATCTATCGGTCCCCTACCACCTGACAACGCGGGAATTCAACAAGATGGTGTTCGATATAATGTCCGATGACGGCGTGTATATGGTAAACGTGATTGACAACTACCAGACCGGCGAGTTCGTCCGCGCCTTTCTGAATACGCTTGCTGAGGTCTTTCCCAACGTTTATCTGATGTCCGAAGGCGAGGCTTGGATCCATAACTCCGCCAATACCTGGGTGGTGGTTGCCACCAAAAAGCCTTTTGATGAGGCCGGCTTCGCACAGGTAATAAGCGCGAAGAATAGCGGCCAAATATCCACTGCGGTTATGGACTCGCCCCAGCTTAATAAATATCGCAGTGAGGGCCGGCGTATCATTATCAGCGACGATTACGCCCCGGTCGATCAGTTGGTCGCCCGGCTCTACTGGGAGCGCGAAAAGTCGTAGGCCCAAGGAGATTCGGGCGCCTGGCTGAAGGTGGTTGCGGCGGTGGTGGGTGGATATAAGCAGCGACAAAGGATGAGAAGCGCGCCTGCTTGCCTGATTATAGCGGCGATGTTAACGCTGGTCGCCTGCCTGCCGGACACAACAATCCTTCCGACGCCAACCTTCGACCCTTCCCAGGTATTAGTCCTCAGCACATTTAACCGGACGCCGCCGGCGCCGACCGCGCCACCCACCTCCACGCCGAGTACCACCCAGACGCCCACTCTGCCTGTCACGGTGGCTCCGACGTCCACCTTGCCATTGCCGGTGCCGGAGGACGAGGGGCAATATGTCACCTCGATGCTTCCACGCGCCCGATACTACTATAAGTGGACCGACAAGCGTTGGAAGACAATCGAACAGCGGATCTGGTTTGCAAGTAAGGAAGACCTGCTGGCCTGGTTCCCGGACCGGGTGCCGGCGCCGTAGCAGATTTTAGATTTTGGATTTGCGATTTTGGATTGGTTAGCTATCAGCAGTCAGCGATCAGCTTTCAGCTTTATCTCCTTTCCCTTGCTGATCGCTGATAGCCCAATGAGCGCGACTGCTTGACGGAACTTACAAGCCGGGCTTAGATTAGAGGGCAAGGCAAGGGTGCGAGAGGAGATGACGTGCAGTTAGGCGAGATTCTTGCCCAGGCGCCTGGTCTGAATAAGCGGTTCGTCCACTATCTGGAGTCGCAAGGGTACATCTCCCCTATCAAAATCAAAAAGCAGCGCATCGCCCGGCGCGACTATGCCGAGGAAGACCTGCGGGTTATCAGAGGAATCTGGGACTACTATCAACGCGGCTTCTCGGTGCAAAACGCCTTCGACCTTGTCCGACGCGCCCATCTTGAACAGGTCTATCTGCTCTGCAAGGTGCCGGCCGGCACGCTGGAAAAGGCGCTAGAGGTCCTCCGCCGGTTTGATCGGGTCGTCGAGACAACCGCCGTCTACGGCGAGCGGGTAGACCTGGTTGTCAAGATGCACGCGCCGGACGACGGTGACATATACTCGGTATTGGCGGAGGCGGTCCGGCAAGAGATCGTCGAAGCCCATCCGCAGGTGTTGCGGATCGAAAGGTCGGAGGTCGGCCGGCCAGGTGAACCGAAAGAGGGCCAAGAACGGAGGGCAAGATTGCGCGCCTATGTGCTTTTGAAAGTTCCGCACAAGCAGATCGGCGGTGTCGTAGAACAACTTCGGGAATTCCCAGGCGTCATTGAGGCCAGCGCGATTTACGGTGAGACCGACATCGTTTTGCAGGCACTGGTGGAAGACCAGGACGAGCTAGACGATCTGATTATGAACAAGGTACAGGCGATTCCAGCGATAGAGTCCACCCGCACCTTTATAGCGGTCGGCGGGACCTACTGGCGACGCGAGAGCAACGCGGCAAAAAACGCCGGCTGATTTTTCAGCATTTATTCATGAAACCATGTTGACAAACGGCGAAGTCCTCCCTACAATACAAGTACAAGTACAAGTACAAGTTAGAACTTATACTTAATGGCTAGTCGGCAGTGACCAATTGGGAGGTAAAGATGAACTACACAGCTTACAAGAACGACGCAACCAGACTTCAGGTCTATCGTGACGAGTTGATCGAGCTATACAAAACAGCCCTACTTCACCGCGACCGCCGGGAGGCGCGCCGGCTGTGGGAACTGCGCCGGCGCGTCGAGCAGGCGCTAGCGCCCAATGATGAGTGGCAAGTTGAAGAGAGAATCCCGGCCCTGGCCGCCTGATTCGACTCGA
>JBCLEL010000261.1:0-3663 GCA_038913435.1 Chloroflexota bacterium | reverse complement strand
ATTGAGGTAGCGGCAGCGGTTGAGCGGTCGCCGCGTCGAGCGATCCTGATTGAGTCGGTGAGCAAGAACTGCGGCGTGATTGTGGTTGAAAACATTAACCAGGCGGTCGAACTGGCTAATCAGTATGGGCCGGAGCACCTTTGTCTGTCGGTCAGCGATCCCTGGCGCTGGCTGCCGGCCGTCCGCAACGCCGGCGGTGTATTCTTGGGCGAGAATAGCGCCGAGGCGATAGGCGACTACCTGTCAGGCCCCAGCCACGTCATGCCAACCGGCGGCTCGGCGCGGTTCTCCTCGCCGGTGTCGGTTCAAGATTTCGTGAAAATCACCAGTGTCTTTGCTCATGACGCACGGGCGTTGGAACTACTGGGGCCGGCCACCATCGCGCTAGCCGAAGTGGAAGGGCTGGTCTCGCATGCCGAGGCCGTGCGGTTGCGCCGGCGGGCAGAGCCAGAGGATTAAGAAAAACCGCAGAGAACGCAGAGGTCGCAGAGGAAATCATGTTTAACATATTGCTGACTCGGCGTTCTTTGCGTGCTCTGCGGTAAAATCAAGCCTCGTTTGAGGTTGCGTCTAGTGAAACTAGCTAGGAAGATTGATAACTGGCCTGACCGGCTGATAAGATCAACGTTCGCCGGCCTGCGGCCCTACGCGGCCCCGTCCACCCCGGCGGCGATGGCGGCTGAGACTGGTATTGCGCCGGAACGACTCATAAAGCTCGACCAGAATGAAAACCCGTTTGGTTGCCCGGAGGTGGTCCGTCGAGCGATCAGCGAGTCCCAATCATTGAACCGGTATCCTGATCCAGAGGCAAGAGAGTGCCGGGCGGCCATCGCCGGTTACGCCGGCGCGCCGGTGGAACGGATCGCAATCGGCAATGGCTCCGACGAGCTAATCGAGATACTCGCCCGCATGCTGGTCGAGCCGGGCGACGCAATCGTCACCGCTATCCCCTCCTTTGGCTATTACCGGACCGTGGCCGAAGTCAACGGCGCCGAGTACCGTACCGTAGAGCGCGACGATAATTGGCAGGGGCCGGTTGACAAGTTGCTGAACGCCTGCGAACGCGGCGCCAAGCTGCTGCTGCTTGGCTCGCCGAACAACCCTACCGCCAACACCGTCAGTCGGAGCGATCTGCTGCGGCTGGTTGAGGCGCCGTGTCTGGTCGTGGTGGATGAGGCTTACTTCGAGTTCAGCCGGCAGACGGCGCTCGACCTGGCCCTTACAAAAGACAACGTCGTGATCTTACGCAGCTTCAGCAAGTGGGCCGGCTTGGCCGGCCTGCGCATCGGCTACGGCATATTGCCAGCGTGGCTTATGCCCTACTTCTGGGCGATAAAACCACCTTATAGCGTCAATGTAGCTGCCCAAGTTGCGGCGATAGCTAGCATCGAACACGCGGAACAGTTGCATCCGCAAGTCCAGTTGTTGATAAGGGAACGTGGGCGTTTGCTCGACAAGATCAGCGCCATCCATTACCTGAAACCCTCGCCAAGCGAGGCCAACTTTATTCTTTGCCGAACGATTGGCGTCACCGGCGCCGACCTCTGGGACAAACTACTGCGACGTGGCATACTTGTACGCAAATATAGCGACAATCGGCTGAAAAGCTATATCCGGTTTTCGGTCGGCCGGCCGGAGGAAAACGATCAATTGATCGCGGCGTTACTGGCAATCGGGGAGGAGACTTCCGTTGAGTGAACGAAAAGGCAAGGTTGAGCGCGCCACCGGCGAAACGGCGGTCGCCGTATCTATTGACCTAGATGGATCAGGCGTTGCGAAGGTAGCTACCGGCGTAGCTTTCCTCGACCACATGCTGACTGCTCTCGCCAAGCACGGGCTATTCGATTTGGAAGCGCAAGCAAAGGGAGACCTGGCCGTTGACGAGCACCACACTGTCGAAGATGTCGCCATCTGCCTGGGCCGGGCTTTGAACGCGGCGCTAGGTGAAAGGCGCGGGATAGTCCGCATCGGCCACAGCTATGCCCCGCTGGACGAGGCGTTAGCGAGAGTGGTGGTTGACCTGAGCGGACGTGGCTACTGCGTGTTTGCAGCGAGTTTTGACAACCCGCGAGTTGGCCAGCTTGAGACCGATATGGTCCGGCATTTCTTCGAGACAGTTGCAATCGAGGGCCGGCTGAACCTACACGCCGAAGTGCTGCACGGGCAAAACGATCATCACAAGGTAGAGGCGCTCTTCAAGGCGCTAGCGCGGGCGTTGGGTATGGCTACCCGGATTGACCAGCGGCAGGCCGGCTCGGTTCCCAGCACGAAGGGCGCATTGGATCGAGGCGGCTAACTTAGCCGGCGACCTCGGCCGGCATGGGCGCCACCACGAAGTCAAACTGCTCGATAACCGGGTTGGCCAGTAATCTCTGGCACATCGTCCGCACATCAGCTTCGGCCGAGGTCTGGTCGGCCGCCTCCAGCACTACTTCAAAGTGTTTGCCGGCCCTCGCCGACTCGACTCTGCTGAACCCAAGCTGGCGTAAAGCCTCGCGGATCGCCAGGCCCGGCGGGTCGTTGACGGTGGGTTTGAGCGTCACATCAATTTTTGCCAGCCAGGCGGCCATCGTCAGGATGCCTCCGACTCGCACGAAGCCTTACCGTTCCACGCTTTCAAGACAAGCCGCACTTCCTGGGAGCGCGGGCGTCTCGCCCGCTCCGGGCGGCCGGGACGGCCGCGCTCCCGGGTTTCTACCAAATCCAAATCTTGCTCCCCGCACCTAATTGTCATCTAGCAGACGCCTCCCACTTCTCTCCGGTGATGCACTCGTAGGCTTCGATATAGCGTCGTGACGATTGCTGGACAATCTCCTCCGGCAATGGTGGCGCCGGCGGTTTCTTGTCCCAGCCAGTTGATTCGAGCCAGTCGCGGATCGGCTGCTTGTCAAAGCTGGGTTGACCGTGGCCCGGCTCGTAACGGTCGGCCGGCCAGAAACGCGACGAATCCGGCGTCATCGCCTCGTCAATTAGTGACAGCTCGCTGTCAATGAATCCGAACTCGAACTTCGTATCGGCCAGCAGGATACCTTTGGACTCGCTGTGCTTTGCGCCGAACTGGTAGATTTTGATGGAAAGGTCCGTCAGGCGCTCGGTCAGGTCGTGGCCAACCAGCTCAGCCATGCGCTCGACGCTGATGTTTTCGTCGTGGCCGGTGTCGGCCTTA
The DNA here is from genome assembly GCA_038913435.1 of Chloroflexota bacterium. GTDB lineage: Bacteria > Chloroflexota > UBA6077 > FW602-bin22 > JBCLEL01 > JBCLEL01. Next base: position 497 of record JBCLEL010000261.1, on the reverse strand, counting down.
GTAGCCGGCGTGAAGATGGGTTCAGGGAGCCGGTCGCTCTCGCGCAGTCCGGCTGGCAGCTTTTGGCCGCAGACCGTCCCCCGCTCGCGGTACTCCTTCCAGCCGGAGCCGGCTAGGTAGCCTCGGACTACACACTCGATGTCAATCCGCTTTGCCTTGCGAACGTACATCGCCCGCTTGTCTAGCTGATGACTATGGGCGCGGACCGCCGTCGGCATCTCAGCAGGATCGGTACTTACCAGATGGTTAGACGCAATATGGCGCGTCCGCTCAAACCAGAAGCGGCTGAGTTGAGCAAGCACCGCCCCTTTGTGGGGGATTGGATTTGGCAGGATCACGTCAAAGGCTGAGACTCGGTCGGTGGCTACCAGTAGCAGATGGGCGCCCAGGTCATAGATGTCGCGCACCTTGCCACGCGAGTGTAGTTTCAGACCCGATAGCTCGGAAACAGTCATCAATGTCATTACGCTCGTGCCTCACCTTTCTCTTTGACGCTT
>JBCLEL010000260.1:0-3671 GCA_038913435.1 Chloroflexota bacterium | reverse complement strand
TCGGAGGCGGTGCGGGCGGCGTTAGCTGAACTGCGCGGCAACCATGCCATCATCATCATGAGCAAGAAGGACCCCAGCCGGCTGATCACTGCCCGCATCGGCAACGCCGGCGGAATCGTGATCGGTTCAGGCGATGGTGAGATGTTTCTGGCCTCTGACATGCCGGCCCTCCTTGACCACACCCGAAGGATGTCATTTCTGGATGACGGTGAGATCGGCGTAGTCACTCGCAGTGGCGCCAGCTACTTCCGGTTGGACGGCACGCCGGTGGTAAAAGAGGTCCAGACAGTGGCGCTGGACCCGGTCTCAACGGCAAAAGGTGGCTACAAGCACTTTATGCTGAAGGAGATTAGCGAGCAGCCACGGTCATTATCCGACTGCATCTCCGGCCGGATAGACTTCGATGCAGGCGATGTCCACCTTGAGGAGTTGCAATTCAGCGAGGAGCAGATACGCAGCTTCAAACGTGTCGTGCTGGTCGCCTGCGGGACTGCCTGGCACGCCTGTCTGGTTGGCAAGTTCTTGTTTGAAAACCTGGCCCGTTTGCCGGTCGAAGTGGACTATGCCGACGAGTTCCGTTACCGACAGCCAATAATGGGGCCAGATGATCTGTTCATTGCCGTGACCCAATCCGGCGAGACAGTAGATGTCCTGGTCTCGATGGATCTGGCCCGCCGGCTTGGTTCACCGACTCTCAGCATCGTCAATGTCGTTGGCAGCCAGGCGAGCCGGGTCAGCGATTCGGCGATCTATCTACACGCCGGGCCGGAGATCAGCGTCGCCTCGACTAAAGCCTTCACCAACATGCTGGCGGCGTTGTACCTGCTGGCGCTCAAATTCGGGCGAGTCCGCAGGGTGATTGACGCTGAGCGCGCCCGGCAAGAGCTGCAAGCGTTAGCCAAAGTGCCGGCGATGATTGGCAGCCTGATGACTGACCATTCTATTTATCAACAATTGGCCAATCTCTATTTCAAACGTCGCGACTTCCTATACATCGCCCGTGGCGTCAACTACCCGATTGCCCTGGAAGGCGCTCTAAAGCTCAAGGAGATCTCCTACATCCACGCCGAAGGGTATCCCGGCGGCGAACTGAAGCACGGCCCAATCGCACTGATTGATGAGGAGATACCGATTGTCGCGATCCTCGCCCGCGACCGCGTCTATGAGAAGATAGTCAGCAACATCGAGCAGGCGAAGGCGCGTGGCGGCGTTGTCATTGCAGTTTGCCCAGCCGGCGACCCGAATCTGGCCGGCAAGGTTGACCACGTTATCGAGACCCCAGTCACCACCGAGATGCTGTCGCCGCTGGTCAATACGATACCTATGCAGCTTATCGCCTACTATCTAGCCGTTCGGCGCGGCTGCGACGTTGACCAGCCGCGCAATCTGGCTAAGTCAGTCACCGTAGAATAGGCGTTGCGAGTAGTCCTGGTCGGCAACTTCGGCCTACGCAAGAAGGGTACAATCTCCACCCGTGCCTTGCCAATAGCCCGCCAGCTAGTCAAACTTGGCCACCAGGCGATACTCGTCATTCCACCCTGGGACTCGCCCGAAGACGCCGGCAAATCCTTCCTTGATGGTGGCGTCCGAGTGGTCCAGACGGCGCTGCCAGGTGATGGGTTGGCCTGGCCGGCCCGCCTGCTCTGGCTGACGCTGCGGGCGGTTGCTCGCGAGCGACCCGATATCATCTATGCGTTCAAGCCTTACGCCGTCGCCGGCCTGCTCCTGCTGCTTTACTCGTTCTGGCGAATGCTGTCTGGTCGCTCCATCCGGCTGGCCCTAGACCTTGACGACTGGGAGGGGAGCGGCGGCTGGGCTAGCCGGCGCGAATACTCCTGGTGGCGCCGGCTGGCGGTTGACCTGATGGAGCGAGCCTGCATCCAAAGCGCCGACGCCATCACCGCCGCCAGCCGGGAGCTGGTCACTTTGGCCGGCCGGATCAGGGCGGATGGCGCCGCCGTCTATCTGCCGAACTGCCTGGAAAACGACGCCTTTCCCTTCAAGGCCGGCGAGCAAGCGGCAGCGCGCAAAACGCTCGGCCTGCCGGAGGGACCGGTCCTGCTGGCATACAGCTGGTTTCTTGAGTTTGACGTCGAGAGGATGGCCAGGGTTTTTCGGGCAGTGCTGGAACAGGAACCGAAGGCTGCGGCGCTGATAGTCGGCGCCGGTGAGCGCGACGAGAGCCTTCGGCTACAAATGATGCTTGCCTCGACCGGCGTTACCGACCGGGTTCGGCTGGCCGGCTGGGTGCCGGTCAGCGAACTACCTGACTATCTGTCGGCCGCGACGGTGGCCTACTACCCGCTTGACGATACGCTGTTGAACCGCGCCAAGTGCCCGATGAAGCTGGTAGATCTATTAGCAGCCGGCTGTCCGGTCGTCGCCGATGCCGTCGGCCAGGCCAACGAATACATTGAAGATGGCGTGAGTGGACGCCTGGTGCCGGCCGGCGATGAGCCGGCGGCAGTCGAGGCGCTTTTGGAGATCATCCGCCGGCCTGAACTGGCAAGACGACTCGGCCAGGCCGGACGGGAGCGCATCCGCTCTCATTTCAGGTGGGACCATCAGCGCGAAACGATAGCCGATCTCCTCTGTCTGTAATACAGCATTGAGCATAATAATTGAGCCGCATTGTTTAACCTTACTGTTTGTTGCGATATTAACAGTAGCGCGGGGCCTTGTGCCCCGCCCGTCCTCCCGCAGGGGACAAGCCCCTGCGCTACAAGGCTCAATGCTTGTGCACTCCGCTGTAGTAGGGGCGAACGGCCGTTCGTCAGCACAAGACCCGTACAGCCCAAATGAAAACGACAACCGTGTAATCGGCACGGCTGACCACGGTAATACCAATCGCATCGTCTCAGCGTTCTCTGCGCCTCAGCGGTAAATTGACTGGGACTCAGCCGGACTGCCACGTCAATTACACTCGAGAGCGCCGGTTTAGCAGATGCGGCTCTAACCCACCTTCAACGAGATCGCCACACCATCGCGCAATGGGACGATTGAACTAACCAGGGCTGGGTCGTTAAAAATCCGGCGGTTGAACTCGGCCAGGCCGGCGGCAGATGGGCTTTTCGGTTCTAGCACGTCGCCGCCGTGCAGAGCATTGTCCGCCAGTAGCAGACCGCCGACCTTTAATCGCGGCAATACGAGGTCGAGGAGCCGGCCGATCCCCTCCGGGCTGAGGCCGCGCAGAATGTCAAGGAATACCACGTCGTAGCTGCTGCGGTCCTTAGACAAGAATTCAAATGCGTCCTGATTGAAAAGAGTCACCGTGTCTTGCAGGCCACAACTGGCGAGATTCCGCCGGGCGATTTCCGCCCGCTTGGGGTCCATTTCAATGGCGGTCACCCGGCCGCCGGCCAGTTTCACCGCCCGGCCAAGCCAGATTGCCGAGTAGCCGGTCGCGGTGCCAACCTCCAACACACTCTTAGCGCCAACCGCCCGCACTAACGTGTGAAGGAAGGCGCCCTCAACTGGCCCGACCATCGGTATCTGGTTGGTTCGGGCTTCGTTCTCCACCGTTGCCAGTTCTGAGTCGCGGGCCGGAACCAAAGACAATAGGTAGTCTTCGATTTTGCCATCAGTAATCTGCAATGGGGCCTCCTAAGCAAAAGGTCGTGATACCGGCGATTGTACCGGTTCGGCCTGATTTCGCCTAAGGATTAACGCCG
>JBCLEL010000259.1:0-3691 GCA_038913435.1 Chloroflexota bacterium | reverse complement strand
CATAGGCGACGCGAGACGCCCGCGCTCCCAGCATTTTAACCAACGAGCGCTTTAACAATCGGGGTCTTCTATCTGAGATTGGTGTGGGCTGGTGGCGAAAGCGAGCAAACCAGTCCTTCTGCGGAAGGACTGTGTAGCTCAATGTTTCTGCCCTACGCTGTAGTCGAGCAAGCCCGAAGTTCCGGCGTATCGCTATATGCTTATTGTCTGATGCCGGATCATCTTCATCTCCTGGCCAGTCCTTCAGGTGGGACCTCTCTCGTTAGCTTTGTCCAGGCAATTAAAAGCAAGAGTACACGGCTGGCCTGGCAACACGGCTATTCCGGCGTCATCTGGCAGCAGAGGTTCTACGATCATTTCCTGCGCCAAGATGAAGATATTCGGCAAGCAGCAACCTATATCTTGAACAATCCGGTCAGAAAAGGAATAGTTGGCGACAGGCGCGACTATCCATATTGCGGATCGTTAGTGTACGAGTTGTGATTGCCGGGCGGCAGGAGACAAGCTCCTGCCCTACGGTTGATGGTGGGTTTTGCTCACCGCTGACATACAGGCTCGGCCGGCTGCGCCAGCTACCAGGAACAACTACTAAAACGCAAAGCTAAGGAGTATCCTCAATGCCCATTACGAAAGTTGGATTCGTCGGCTGCGGCAACATGGGCGGCGGGATGGCGGCCAATCTGCTCAAAGCCGGCTTCGACCTCGCCGTCTTCGACACCAATCCTGAAGTCCTCAAGCCGCTGGTGGAGCAGGGCGCAACCGCCACCGGCTCGCCGGCCGGCGTCACCGCCGGCGTGGAGGCCGTCATCATGATGCTGCATCACGGGGTCGTCGAGGTCGTGTTGAATGGCGAGAACGGCGTCCTGCCGGCCCTCCGGCCGGGGACGATCCTGATTGACGCCGGCAACAGCGATCCGCGCCGGAGCCGGGTTCGATTCCAGCAATGCAAAGATAGGGGAGTCCATTTCCTCGACGCCGGCGTCAGCGGCGGCCGGGCCGGCGCACGGGACGGCACGTTGTCAATCATGGTAGGCGGCGAGAAGGAAGCGTTTGAACAAGCTAAGCCACTGTTCGCGGCGATGGGCAAGGCGGTCGCCTATATGGGTGGCCCTGGCGCCGGCCATCTGAGCAAGCTGGTCAATAATCTGGTAGCTCACGCCACTTGGACGCTGGTTGGCGAGGCGCTCGCCTTTGCCGAAAGACAGGGATTGGACATGCCGACGCTGGTGAAGGCGATGGCGGCCGGCGCCGCCCGCAGCTTCGTCATGGACAACGCCGTCAAGCTCTACCAGGAGCCATTGCCTGAAGACTGGATGCCGAAGCTCCGGCAGATATACGAGCAGAGGGCCGGCCCTTATCAGGAGAGCTGGGCGCTGGCGCTGGCGGACGAGATCGGCCACTCGCTGCCGATAGTCGCCCTGGTGAACGAACTGACCAAGCTCTACCGGGCGGCCGGCGACAGCCCGAACGCCGAGATGATTGACAAGCTGTTCTACCGCATCACCGCGATGGACTAGCCGGCAGGCGTTTCGGAAATTATCTTAAAACCGCTGAGTCGCCGAGGCGCAGAGGAAATAAAGTTCGATCTATTGCCAACTCTGCGTCCTCTGCGCGCTCTGCGGCGAATTCTGAGATAGCTCCTTAGCTCCAACTGGCGACGAATTCTTTCAGACCGAAATCCGCCGGCGCTTCGTTGAAGTAGTAGCGCATCGGGCCGGACTGGAAGCCGGGGACAAAGACCTCCTCTGGCGACTGGAGCTTGGCATCGAGCGCCTTGAACCTCTCCCATAGGGTTTTGGCGTCGTCCAACGAGAAGCGGCCGGCGAACTCCGGCCCCCAATTCAGCGTGATTGGGTGTGGACCCATCGCACGCCGGCGGGCGTCCTCAGTCATGCTGACCGAGTCCGGATTCTTCAAGAAGCTGATCTGCTTGGCCGCCTTGCAAAGATATATCGTGAGCGTCAGCTTGCCCTTTTCGCCCACGCCTGGCTGGAGCTTGTCGAGGCCGGCTTGGTAGGCCGAGGCGTCTTTATTGATAACCGCCCGCAGAGTTGACTCAGTCAGGTCCTGCAATCGCCTGCTCCTTGCGGCCCAGCGATCAAACGTCGCCTGAGCAGAGGGAGATAGATATTTGGCGAATTCCAGGTCCTTGAAATAGGGGTAGATCGAGTGACCACCGACGATGGTCCTACGCAGCTTGCTGCTGTAGTTGCTGCCCCAGTGCGTGATGTAGTTGATATAGACTACCCCATCGCCGGCTTTAAGCTCAGCCGGGATACCGCCGGTCAGCGGTGCGCGCGGGTCCGCTGACAACTGACGGTTCTCTTCCTCGGTATTCAGACGACGGTGGCTGCCAGGAACTACCCAGAGGACATTGTCGTCGTAAAGCGGGATGTTCCACTGGACGTATCGCGGCCCATTCTCCATCACATCCTCTTGCAAGACTTGCAACGGCGCCATATCTATGGGGTGGACATCGCGGTGCCAGTTGGCGGGGCCGCGGTCACGCACCGGGCTGCACATTACATTCATTTCCGTGACTGACGCCTCCGGCCGGCACAATAACTGACTGCTGACGCCAACCGTGTTTTCATGTAGCCAGACATCAACGGCGTTGGCGGTCTTTTCATCGAGTAAGCCCGGATTGCCAATGTTCATCCGCGGTTGTGGCGAGGTCTCCCAGGCGCCACCCGGCGGGTCGTCCGGCTTGCGCTCGCCTGCCCAGACCGCCTTCTGCCTCTCAAGCAGCGCCTCATAGCTGGCACGCGCAGCGTCTAGCTCGTCCGGCGGGATGACGTTGCGCAGGATGAGAAAGCCTTGCTCCATAAACTGGTCACGATTGACCGCCATAGTGTTCCTCCATCAACGATGAATAGTCAATGACCGACAATGGATTATACACTTTTGCCTCGCCTACTCTAGCAAGAACGCTAACCCCCGCTGCGACTCGTAGAACTTAGGCACATGCCGATGGCCTTCGCCTTCCAAGACTTGCAGATCGACGCTGCCACCCAATGCCAGGTAACGCCGGCTAAGCTCGCCGGAGTTAGGCTCCAGCGGAACCATAGTGTCGCTATCTCCGTGAATATGAAAGATCGTCACACCGCGAGCAGCAAGCGGCGCGAGCTGTTCAATCGGATTGAACTCGCCCAGGCGCGCCTCTAGCTCGGCGGGAGTCATATCATAGCCGTGGCCGGTGCAGGCTTTAGCTAACCCCTCCGGCGGCCAGGTACGCAGGTCAACGACCGGATAGATTGCGAAGATGCGCTCAACGCAGTCGGGATGGCGGGCGGCCCAATTGTAATGCATCAATCCGCCGTTGCTTTGGGCGATCAACCGCGCGCGCGGGTTCAGCTTATACTCTTGGACCATCCTTTCATACAACTGCTGAAAGATATTCATGCCCCAAGGGCTACCATAGGTTATCCCCATCTCCACGCCAGCCAGGTGAAAGCCCTTGGCAAGCGCCCCCTGGACATAGAACTGATGATGAGCGGCCTCATCAGGTCTGGGCAACGCCAACCAGCCGGGGGCGATCCAGATCCAACGCCTCTCACTATCCACCGGCCTTGACGGAGCAATCAGGTATCCCGACTGGCCGCCGACATCAAACTGCGCTAACCTGCCGCCAAGGTAAGACTCTTCGATCTGCGCCAAATGTGCCTCCTCCTCGCGTTAGGGATGTCTAAGA
>JBCLEL010000258.1:0-3711 GCA_038913435.1 Chloroflexota bacterium | reverse complement strand
ATCATCTGTGCCCGGTTCTGAGCTTTTCCGCTATGTCCGCCGCAATCTGTTTTGGATAATACTCTCGCTCGCAATATCAACCGCGATATGGGCGATTGTGACGGTCCAACAGCATCCTGAGCAGATCACTTCCTTCACCAGCATCCCGGTCCAGGCGCAGGGTCTGCGCGAAGGGTTCATACTTCGTGGACCTTCGCCGGCGGTTTCCGTTAGAGTATCCGCGCCGGCCGATGTGTCGGACAAGCTTACCAAAGATGGCTTTCGTCCCACGGTTGATCTGTCGAAGACGGAGGCGGGTTTGCATGAGTTGAAGGTCGAGGTGGAATTGACCGACTCGCGCGCCCGGATCGAGTCGGTCCAACCATCAACAGTATTTCTGCTGGTAGAAAGTTCGGGAGAAAAGTCGGCGCCCGTTACCGTTCGTGTCGTCGGATCAGTGCCATTTGGCTATTCGTCCAAGGAACCACGAGTGACGCCGAAAGAAGTTGTGGTGAAGGGGCCGTCCAGCATCGTGAACTCAGTCGAGGCTGGTGTGGTCGAGGTCAACTTAAATGAGGCCAGGTCGAATATCTCACTGCTAATCAAGGTGACGCCGACGGGTTCGGGGCTGACCGATCCAAGTCAGATCACGGTCACGCCAGAACGAGTCTTGGTCGAGGTGCCGGTTGAACAGCAGCTCACCTACAAAACAGTGCCCATAGTGGCAGAAGTAGTCGGCACGGTGGCGTTTGGTTATCAGATTGTTGGGGTCATGGTTGACCCCTCATCGGTTACGCTAGTTGGCGAACCGAAGATACTGGAACAGGTGAACTTTGTTCGCACCAGGCAAGTTGATGTTTCGGCAGCCACCGGCGATGCGGCGACAACCACCGAGCCAGTTTTACCCTCCGCTATCGGGTTGGCCCGCGCTCAACAGATCTTAGTCCGAGTGTTAGTCAGCCCAATCGAGGGGAGTAAGACCATGGCGGTTGCTTCTAGGCTGGTCAATCCGCCGGCCAACCGAGCGGTGCTATTGACGCCGGATCAGGTGCTGGTGACGGTGGCCGGCCCGATACCGGCGCTCAGCAACCTCAAAGCGTCGGACATCAGTGTGACTGTTGATGGCTCGCGATTGGTAACCAACACGTTGACAGCTCGTCCTGACGTAAATCTGCCGGCGACTATCCGACTGGTATCAATCGTACCATCGAGCATCGTATTAAAAACGGAGGTTGAACAGGCCAGTAAGGCTGTCCCAATACTGCCGCGAATCGTTGGCGCAGTTGGGGCCGGCTACCAGGTGACGAGCGTAGTGGCTGACCCATCAACGGTAACATTGACGGGCGCTCCCGCCGCGCTTGCCCAGATCAAGTTCGTTCAGACAGAGGCTATTGACATCTCAGGCAAGACTGAACCGCTCGTGACTAGCGCCAACCTGGCAGTGTCAAGAGATTTCAGCGTGTTAGCCGGTCCGACCGCTTTGGTCAGGGTGTTGATCGAACCAGTTGAAGGGACCAAGAAGGTAATGGCGCCGGTGGTAGTGACCGGCCTGAAAGAACCATTAAAGGCGACCATCCGGCCTGAAGAGGTAGAAGTCACGGTCGTCGGGCCGGCGCCAGAATTGAAAAAAGTAGGTCCAGTTGATCTAGTTATCTGGGTTGATGGCGCTGACCTTAGAGCCGGTCGCTACGTGGTGCAACTGAAAGCGCAACTGCCTGCGGCGCTAAAACTAGGGTCAATCAAGCCGGCGGAAGTTACGGTTACAGTCCAATGATTACGTCCGAGAATCTCTCCGAACCGTTGTCCACCTCGTCTTTGCCGTCGCACGGCCTCGTCGCCATCGTTGGCCGGCCTAACGTGGGCAAGTCATCCCTCTTCAACCGGCTGGTCGGCCAGCGCATCGCCATCACCGAAGACCAGCCGGGCACTACCCGTGATCGGATTTATGGCGATGTGGAGTGGAGCGGCGGCGCCCTCACCATCGTTGACACCGGCGGGCTGGACTTTGCCAATCAGCAAGACCTCGCCGCCAGCATCCGCTGGCAGATAGAAACGGCTGCTTCGGAAGCGGACCTGGCGTTGTTAGTGGTGGACGGCGTGGAAGGTCTGACCATAGCTGACACCGAGGCCGCTCAATGGCTGCGAAAGCTGGGTAAGCCAGTTATTGTCGTGGTCAACAAGGTTGACAACGAGCGCCGGCGGCAAGCGGTTTACGACTTCTACAGGTTAGGATTCGAGCATGTGTGTCCGGTGTCAGCCCTGCACGGACGTGGCGCCGACGACCTGCTTGACCTGATACTGGAGCTGCTGCCGGCGAAAACCGAGGCCAGCCCGGTAGCCGAAGACGAGATCACCGTCGCGATTGTCGGCCGGCCCAACGTGGGCAAGTCGTCCTTGCTCAACTTCATAGTCGGAGATGAGCGCGCTGTCGTCTCGGAAACGCCCGGCACAACCCGCGACACGATAGATTCACCGATTGAGTTTATGGGACGTAAGCTGCGGTTGGTTGATACGGCCGGCATCCGGCGCCCAGGTCGGATCGGATTCGGCGTTGAGAAGTTCAGCGTCGGCCGGGCGTTGCGCGCCATCAACCGCTCGGATGTGGTCATCCTGCTAATAGACGCTGGCGAGGGCGTCATCGCCCAAGACATCCACCTCGCGGGCTATGCCGACGAGGAAGGCAAGGGACTGATAGTCGCGGCGAATAAATGCGATCTATTAACAAATGACGAGTCCCGGCAGTCTTTAGACCTCCGGCTACGCTCGGAGTTGAACTTTGCCACTTATGCCTCTATCGAGTTCATTTCTGCTAAGACTGGCTATCGCGTCAACGACCTGATGAGCGCGGCCATAGCCATATATGACACCCGTCGCCTGCGGATTCCCACGCCGGAGCTAAACCAGATCGTTCACCGGGCTTACGATTTGCGCAGGCCGGCTAGCGTGAAAGGCCGCTCTCTCAAGCTGTACTACGCAACCCAGATCAGCGTTGCGCCGCCCACCTTTGCGATCTATGTAAACGACCCTAAGCTTGCCCACTTTACCTATATCAGGTATCTGATAAATCAGATTCGCCGGCAGTTCGATTTCGCCGGCACTCCGATCAGAATTGCGCTGCGCGAGCGTACCCGCTCAGAGGGGAAAGCGAATCGTGGATAGCTTTGTCTATTACCCGCTTGTCGCGCTGGCCGGATACTTGCTGGGCGCTATCCCGTTTGGTTGGATCGCCGGCCGACTGGTCAAAGGCATTGACATTCGACAGTACGGCAGCGGGCGAGTCGGCGCAACCAACACGTTACGCACGCTTGGGTGGCAGACTTCGATTTTCGTGTTTGCCGGCGACCTCTTGAAAGGACTGGCGCCGGTGCTGGTTGTGCGTTCCCTCTTGCACGATCCGCTGGCTGAATCAGTAACAGCTCTAGCGGCAACTTTGGGACACTGCTGGTCGCCATATATCGGGTTTTACGGAGGGCGTGGTGTGACGACCTCGCTGGGCGGCCTGGGGGCCTTCTCTCCGCTGGCAGGGGTAATCAGCCTGGCTGTCACCGGCGTCACCGTCGCGATCACCCGCCTGGTCTCACTAGGCTCATTGCTCGGCACAACGGCTGGTCTCACCATCGTGATGGTGATGGTCTACTACCGGCAACTACCAGCGGAAACGCTAGTTTTCGCCGTTGGCGCGACCGGGGTGATCTTCTTCCAGCATCAGGACAACCTCGGCCGATTGCTGAA
>JBCLEL010000257.1:0-3732 GCA_038913435.1 Chloroflexota bacterium | reverse complement strand
TTTGAATATACCGAGAGCCGGCTACCGTCCCATAATACGGTTCATCAGGTCCGACATTGACTGGCCGTTCTGACCGCCCATCATCCCAGACGTGGCGCCACTACCCATCATGCCCTGCATGTTCTGCATCGTGCCCATCGCGGTTACGCACTGGTCCATCAGCTTCTCGGCATCCGGCCCCATCGCCTCGTGCATCCGCTGGCTTGTACCTTCACCGTGCATAGTCTCCATCATCTGGTCCATCTGCTCGTGGGTTATGGTCGCTCCCGACGCGAAGCCTCCCATCATCCCTCCGTATCCCTGCCCTGGCGTTGGCGGCGCGCCGGCGCTGCCGGCCAGGGTTATACCGATGCCACCGACTGCCAGCGCAGCCACTATGATCGAGCCAACCAAAATCGTCAAGGTTCGTCTGTTCATCTTCAATTGCCTCCTGTAGTAGTTTTATGCGGATTTTGTGGTATTCCGAGTATGGCCATGCGAGCCTGCTCGAATTCGGCCTGGCTGATCTCGCCGGCGGCGAAACGCCGTTTCAGAATCTCCAACGCCGTCTCTTCGCCACGTGGACTGCGAGCGCCAAAGAGGTTGCCCAGCGCCCACACTACAAAGGCGACAGTAGCGACCAAGAACAGGATCATCAGAATCCAGCCGAGCCAGCCCCAGCCGGCCATTCCAAGGCCGGTCCAACCACCCATCATTTTGTTTACCTCCTGGCGAGTTGTCCCCCGCCTTCTAAGTTGGTGACGCATTTATCTGCGTCTACAATCTGAAGTATGGCGGGCTGCAATCAAGAAACGATGACGGATCAGGTCAAGATTTGATCAAGAAAACAATAGGATGAAGGACTATGGGTGAGTGGTAGGGAGGGTGAAACTGAAGGTGGCGCCCTTGCCCAAGCCGGCGCTTGCGGCCCAGATGCGCCCGCTCATCGCTTCAACCAGCACCTTCGCGATGGTCAAGCCGATGCCGCTGCCGCCCGCCGTCCTAGAACGAGACTTGTCCACCCGGTAGAACCGCTCGAACACCTGCGGCAAATGTTCGGGCGCTAGGCCCACGCCGGTGTCACTAACCTCAAACAGAACCGCATTTCCTTGGGGCCTGACCGCCAGACCGACTTCGCCGGGAGCGGGAGTGTACCTAATGGCGTTGCTCAGGATGTTCGTCAGCACTTGAATGGCGCGGTCGTGGTCGGCCAGGACGTTCGGCAGATGGTCTTCTATTGTCACCTGAAGGGTCAGACCTTTTTCGGTGAACTGAGGTTGGAGCCTTTCCAGCGATGCTTTGACTATGGTTGCTGGCGACACCGGGGCAATAGCCAGAGATATTTGCCGAGCTTCTGCCCTAGATAATTCTTGAAGATCATCTACCAGCCGGCGCAGGCGGCTGGTCTCATCGTGCAGTTTGGCCCAGGTCTGCTCGGAGGGTTCGACCACTCCGTCAAGGAGTCCTTCTAAGTAGCCGGCGATTGTGGCTAACGGTGTCCGCAGCTCGTGGGCGACATCGCCGACGAGTTCAAGCCGGCGGCGTTCGGTCGCCTCTAACGAAGCCGCCATATCGTTGAAGCTGGTCGCGAGTTGGCCAAGCTCGTCGGGGTCGCCGACCGGCACTCGCTCGCTGTAACGGCCGGTCGCTATCCGCTTGCTGGCGGCGACCATGCGCCGGGCCGGTGTGGTGATACGGTCTGAAATGATGAAGCTGATGATTACGGCGGCCACGGTTGCCGCCGCTGCCGCCAACAGATGAGCCTCTGTCATCGCCTGGCGAAAGGCGCGGGAGACTGCCGCATTCATCGTTGCGCTCATCATCTGGCCCATCCCACCGGCTGCGCCGGGCCCCATCATAGAGAAGATCAGCCGGTCAAAAAAGTTGGGCGCCAGCAGATCCGTAGCGATGAATAGGGTAGATACGCCGACGAGGATCACCAAGAGATGAGCGACAAAGACCTTTGCCTGAAGGCTAGCTCGTAACCACTTCATTGAAGTTATGATAGCCGGGCGTTGAAGCGGTAGCCGACGCCGCGAACCGTCTCGATGAAGCGGGGGTTCGCGGAGTCATCCTCCAGCTTCTTGCGCAGATTGGCTATATGGACATCAACGACGTGGTCATCGTAGTAGTCGTCTCCCCAGACTCGTTCCAGGAGCTGATTGCGTGTGAAGACGAATCCCGGATGCGCTGCCAGCATACTTAGCAAGGCGAACTCGCGAGGTGTAAGAGTCACTGGTTCACCTTTCATTGTTACCTCGTGGCGCGCCTCGTTTATCGCCAGGTCATTGAATATCTGGGGCTTTGGCGCCGCTGGCTCGCCGGGGCCGCCGAGGCGGGGCCGGCGCAACATAGCCTTGACACGGGCTACCAACTCACGCGGCGAAAACGGTTTGGTCATGTAGTCGTCGGCGCCGACCGAAAGACCGATTATCTTGTCTATCTCTTCCGTCCTTGCCGTCAACATGAGCACATAAGCGTCGGAGAACTGGCGCAATCGCCGGCAGACCTCAATGCCGTCCATCTCAGGCAGCATGACATCTAGGATCAAAACGTCTGGCGCTTCCGCGCGCGCCAGTTCGAGCGCAGCCGAGCCGGTGTGGGCAGCCAGGACTTCAAATCCTTCACGCGCCAGGTAGCTGCGGATCAGCTCGACCAGGTTGACTTCGTCATCTACTACCAAGACCTTGGTCATCGCAGTTCTTTCACGCCATCCGGTTTGAAACCGCGCCGGCCTGCCGGCGGTAGCGGTGATATGCGTTTAGGAAGATAACATATCGAAGGCAATCAAATGGGATTGCCCTACCGTTTGGATACAATACATTACTCAATGCTGACCAGGTGTCAGACCAATCATCGAGGAGGACATACATGCGCCCGAATCGCCTGCGCGAACTGTTGAAAGAAGGGCGGCCAAGCCTCGGCACCCACCTACATAGCTCTTGGCCTACGATCACTGAGCTAGTGGGGTACGCTGGGACATTTGACTACATAGAGTTCGTTGGCGAGTACGCCCCTTATGACCTTTATGCGCTGGACAATCTGGGACGGGCTATCGCCCTGTTCGACCACCTGACCGGGATGATGAAGATCGAGCAGCAGCCACGAACCTACCTGTCAGTTAGGGCAATCGGATCGGGCATTCAGAACTTGCTTTTTGCCGATGTGCGGACGGTAGCCGAGGCCGAGGAGTGTGTGAGGGCGGTCCGGGCCGAGTCGCCGGCGACCGGCGGCCTGCATGGGGTGGGTATGCGTCGAGACGTGGGGATGGTGCTCGAACCGGGATCGCCCGCCTTTGTCCAAGCGTTGGAAGACTCCGTAGTCGCGCTAATGATCGAGAAGAAGCAGGCGGTTGAAGATCTGGAGGCGGTCCTGTCGGTAAAAGGTGTTGACATGGTGCAATTCGGGCCGGCCGACTACTCCATGAGCATTGGCCTGACCGGTCAATGGGATCACCCACGTATCCGCGAGGCGGAGAAATACGTCATCGAGACCGCCTTACGTATGGGGATAGCTCCGCGCGCCGAGATCTCGGCTCCATCACAAGCCGAACGCTACTTGAAGATGGGTGTGCGGCACTTCTGCGTGGGCACTGACGTGAACATCTTATTCAACTGGTTCAAGGAAAACGGCCAGCAAATGCGAGACATCCTGGCGCATGTCTGAATCGGCTATTACGCCAATTGTCTTATCATAATAATAAAGGCGTTCGTGGCTAACCTCTCCCCTCAATCCCCTCTCCGAGTCGGAGAG
>JBCLEL010000256.1:0-3750 GCA_038913435.1 Chloroflexota bacterium | reverse complement strand
TTATGCTAGACGTGGTTATATTTCCAAGTGCGCCGGCCAGTATTATGCGAGAAAAGCTCTGCGCTCAAGATAGAGACGTATGCGTAGGGGCGTTCAATTGAACGCCCCTACTAACGTTAATGTGCTAGCATAAGAGACTTTTTTGGCAACCACCCAGGGGGAACAGCCCGTGACATCAAGGGTCCAGCAATGGCGTGAACTGGCCCAACAGCTCCGCATAGACAGCATCCGTTGCACCACGCCGGTCAGCTCCGGCCATCCCACCTCCTCGCTGTCGGCTGCCGATCTGATGGCAGTCCTGTTGGCTGAGCACCTACGCTATGACTTCAACGACCCTGGCAATCCGAACAACGACCGCCTCGTCTTCTCCAAAGGACACGCCTCGCCGTTGCTCTACTCGCTGTTCAAGGCAGCCGGCGCTATCAGCGATGAAGAACTGCTGACCACCCGGCGGTTCGGCAGCCGGCTGCAAGGCCACCCGACGCCGGTCGTCCCCTGGGTTGACGTGGCGACCGGCTCATTGGGCCAGGGGCTGCCGATAGCCGTTGGCATGGCGCTGGCCGGCAAGTACCTAGACAAGCTGCCCTATCGGGTCTGGGTGTTGCTTGGTGATAGCGAGGTGTCCGAAGGCTCCGTCTGGGAAGCGGTCAATCTGGCCGGCCACTACCAACTCGATAACCTGATAGGCGTCATTGACGTGAACCGGCTCGGCCAACGTGGGCCGACGGCGTTGGGCTGGAACACTAGGGCTTACGCTGAACGTCTGCGCCCGTTCGGCTGGCACGCCATTGAGATTGACGGCCACGATCTAGCCGCGATTGACGCCGCCTACGTCGAGGCAAAGGAGCAGAACCGGCCGACGATGATCGTCGCCAAGACGGTGAAGGCTAAAGGCTTTTCCGAGTTGGAGGACAAAGACGGTTGGCACGGCAAGGCGCTGAGCCGGGAGCAGGCGGAACGGGCGATTGCCGAGCTTGGCGGCCAGCGCAATATCACTGTCACAGTGGCCAAGCCGGCTGGTCTAAAGGTCCAGCTTTCCCGGCCGGCGCATACCCTAGAGCTACCGTGCTACAAGGTTGGCGACGAGGTGCAGACTCGCCGGGCTTATGGTGAGGCGCTAACAGCCCTCGGCGCCGCCCGGCCGAATGTCGTCGCCCTAGATAGCGAGGTGAATAACTCGACCTTCGCCCAGGATTTCGCCAAAGCCTATCCTGAACGCTACTTCGAGATGTACGTAGCCGAGCAGCAGATGGTCGCGGCGGCGGTTGGCCTGGGCGCGCGTGGCTACATACCCTTCGCTTCAACGTTCGCCGCCTTCCTGTCGCGGGCTTACGACTTCATTCGTATGGCCGCGATCTCCCAGGCCAACATCAAGCTGTGCGGTTCCCACTCCGGCGTGTCAATCGGCGAAGATGGCCCCTCGCAGATGGGGCTGGAAGACCTGGCGATGATGCGGGCGGTGTTTGGCAGCGTCGTTCTCTACCCCTGTGACGCCAATCAGACTGCTCAGCTCGTCCTACAAATGGCTGACCATAAGGGCATCGCCTACCTGCGAACCACCAGGGAGAGGATGCCAGTTATCTACTCAGCCGACGAGACCTTCCAGATCGGTGGCAGCAAGGTGGTTCGGCGCTCGACCCACGATCAGGCGACGGTGGTCGCGGCCGGCATCACGTTGCACGAGGCGCTCAAGGCCCACGCCGAATTAGCCGCTGACGGCATTGCGATTCGCGTGATTGACGCCTATTCGGTGAAGCCGGTTGACGCCGAAACATTGCATCAGGCGGCGGAGGAGACCGGCGGGCGGCTAGTGGTTGTCGAGGACCACTGGGCGGAAGGCGGACTTGGCGACGCGGTGCTGGACGCCTTCGCCGGCCAGAGCAAGCCGTTGCCGACGGTAGTAAAGCTGGCGGTGCGCGAGTTGCCTGGCTCCGGCAGGCCGGCCGAGATGATTGACGCCGCCGGCATCGGTAGCCGGAGCATCGTCCAGGCGGTTAAACGGTTGTTGTGAGTAGCCGTTTCTATGTCAAATGTTGTGAGGTTTGCGCTATCTCTGCACGCCAGTAGGGAGATGAGTCGCCGGTCAGTTCCGTTGCACTTGCTAGAAGAGGTTCTGAATAATCCCCAGCAAGTGGTTTCCGGACATGGTGTAAAGAAAATCTACCAATCGCAAATCGTGCTAGGAGATGGTAGGATTTTCCTGTTGAGGGTGATTGTAGCTGATGATACCAACCCTCCTACAGTAGTGACCGTCTATCGAACTCGCAAGGTGAGCAAATACTGGAGCTCTTCGTGAAAATAACTTACGACTCCGAGGTTGACGTGCTACGCATCCTACTGAGCAATGCGCCTATCGAGGAAAGCGACGAGGATAAACCTGGCGTAATCCTCGATTACGACAAGGATGGAAACATCGTCGGCCTGGAGATATTGGACGCTTCCAAGCGGATGGAGAATCCCAGATCGCTTGAGTATGTCGTGACAAGTTGATCGCTGCGTCTAAGCGGCCCGATCTGATATGGTTAGCTGTAAGAGCGAGAACGACTTTAGACTCTGCATCGGAGGGATGTTGAATGGCAACCCAAGTCAGAATGCCTTTGATGAATGTGGAAAACCTTACTGCTCGTCTCGCCGAGATAAAGGCGGGTAGGGGTGACCCGCCCTGGGTCGAACTCGTCGCCCAGACCGACGAGTTCCAGATCATGGCGATCTGCCAGGCCCCCGGCCATCAGAACGACTACCACTACCACAAGAGCGGCGAGTGTTGGTACATCGCCGAAGGGGAACTGTCCTGGCTGTTCGAGGGCGAGGCTGCACCGATGAAGGTGAAGGCCGGCGACTTCGTCTTCGCGCCTAAGAACCGCTGGCATCACATCGAGATACTAGGCGACAAGCCGGCCATCCGCATCGCCATCAGCCGGCTGGGCGAGAGGCACCTCTACGACCGCCCGGGTTGCAAGCCGGTAGAGAAGTAATGCCGGTGGCTGAGGCCATCTGCTAAGGCGAATGGTATGAAGGCGGACACTATGCGCGCGGCTTTGGGACTTACCCTGTTGTTGCTGACAGCCTGTTCCGCCTTGCTGAGCGAGACCGATCTGGCGGTAACGCTTCAGCGGGAGGCGTTCAACCGGGGCGTGGAGGTGCGCCAGGTCACGATCGCCGGCGGCACAGCGACTTTTTCCGTAACCGACGCTGAGGGTACGCCGGACAGCGTGAACAACATCCTCCACGTGGTGGCAGTGGCCGGCGTTGAAGTCGCCGGGCGCTACCAGAAACCCGAATCGTTGGTGGTGCAGATTTACGATACAAGCGGAAAGGCCGGACGCAAAGCCTCCGCCGGCATCGCCGACCTCGCCGCTCCAACGAAGATTCAAGACCCGGTTGCGGCCAAGGCTGCCGTAATCAAGGCCTGGAAGATTGAGTAAGCGCTTTTGTTGATCGCCGTCTGCTTGGATTTTATCGGCGAGGGCTTTACAAATCAGATCCGCCCTGGAATGTTCAACGCATAACAGATATCGAGTATCTTGCAATAGTCGTGCAACCAAGGCGTCAATTTGCGAAAATTGGGCTGCTAGCAAAGCGGTGGTGAATTTGCAGTGAAGGCCAAAGATACCGAACTTCTGGGTTGTCCGTGGCTTCAGCGTTATTCAACTGCAGCCTACGCTGCAGATGCGATTGTCCGGCTTTTTGCAGGTCCATCTGGTTTTGCCTTTGCCTCACTGGACGTTCGCAGGCTATTTCGGGCCCGGA
>JBCLEL010000255.1:0-3789 GCA_038913435.1 Chloroflexota bacterium | reverse complement strand
CGTTACATTCATGCCGCTTAGTCCTACCACCTCATCTTGTTATTCTGAGCGACCGATTGGCGGTAGTGGGGGTTATAGGATCAGGCTTGGCAGGGTGTTGTACCACCCATTCACGTCATGAGGTCTGGCGCCGGTCGCAGTCATCTAGTTTGAGATGGAGGAACAGCTATGCAACTACTATCCGAGGAACAGAAGGCGCACTTTGACACGCTGGGCTATCTGGTCTTGCCGGGGTTGCTCGGCGCTAAAGAGGTAGAGCTTTACACCGAGGTCTATGAGAAGGTCTATCACGATGTCCGGGGCGGCGCTGATTTCAGCCCGGCCTGGGCCAAACAAAGACCAGGCGCCTCCGGCATCCGTCAACAGTTGATCCCCTTCTTCAATATGGACGAGCGGTTTCTCGATCTGCTCGATCACCCTACCCTGAATGATCTGGTAGAAGACTTGCTTGGCGAGGATTGCCTGCTGATGGCGGCCGGCGAAGGCTTTGCTGCCGCAACCGATAGCATCTGGCACACCGACTCGCGGGCGCCGGCGGGCTTCAATAGCCTGAAAGTGGGCATGTATCTGGACGAGGTTGACGCTGATACTGGATGTTTGAATGTGATCCCCGCTAGCTGCCACCCCGACTACAACGCCGCGATCCGCATGGCGCTGGACAGTGGCATGTTCGGCGGGGTCAAGAATCAAGACATCCCCATGCGCAAGCCATTGCCCAGCAAGCCGGGCGACGTGATCGTCTTCAACCATCGGACCTACCACTCATCGTTTGGCGGCAAGATGGGCCGACGGGCGATCATGTGCAACTGGTGCCAGTCCCCAACCGAAGGTTGGCACACGACCTGGATTTTGGGGCAGTTGACCCAGGCCCGCAAGGAGTGGGGCGTGGTCTATGGCGAGCGGGTGATCGCCACCGCCGGCGAGCGCCGCAAGAAGAAGCTAGAGCGAGTCCTGGCGATGGGACTCTCTTGATTTTGGATTTTGGATTGTTGGCAGTTGGTAAACGAGCCTTCAGCCATCAGGGTGGCGGTGGGGACCTGATAGCTGACCGCTGATTGCTGAAAACTAAATGGATTTTGGATTGAGGTGGAGGAGAGAATGACACTGACCGAGGCTACTGGCTTGCGCTATCTGACGCCGGAGCAGAAGGCTCACTTTGACACGCTGGGATACATGGTCCTACGCGGTCTGTTCACACCACCGGAGATGGAATACTTTGCTGCCGGTTATGAGGCTGCATTTCACGGGTTGCGCGGTGGCGAGGACTTCAGCCCAAAGTGGGCCAAGCAGAAGCCAGGCGCCTCCGGCGTCCGCCAACAGTACATCCCCTTCTGCAATCTTGACGACCGGCTGTTGGAGTTTCTCGACCATCCTAATATGATGGATCTGGTTGAGGACATACTGGGCGAGGACGCTATCTTGACCACGGCCGGCGAGGGCTTTGCCGCCGCGACTGATAGCATCTGGCACACCGATTCGCGGGCGCCGGAGGGCTTCATCAGCTTGAAGGTCGCCGCCTACTTTGACGAGGTGGATGTTGACACCGGCTGCCTAAACATAATCCCTGGCGGCCATCACCACGATTACAGCGCGGAGATTCGCAAGGCTTTGGAGAGCGGCAAGTGGGGTGGTGTCAAGAACCCCGACATTCCGATGCGCAGGCCGTTGCCGAGCAAGCCGGGCGACGTGATCGTCTTCAATCACAAGATGTGGCACTCGTCTTTCGGCGGCCGGGTGGGCCGGCGGGCGATCATGATGAACTGGGCCCAGCAGCCAACCGAGCGCTGGCACAACACCTGGCTAGTCGGCCACCTGGCCCAGATCACAACGGGATGGGGCGCGATCTATGGCGAGCGGGTGATCGAGACGGCCGGCGAGCGCCGGATGAAGAAGATGAAGACGGCGCTGGAGCTTGGGTTCAAGTAGGGATAGTCGCATTCTCGGCTGGACGACGGGCCAGCAGGCGATCACGCACACCTCTCGGATCGTGTTGTGATTCATCAGGAGGTACTAGATGAGTACCCCAGGTCCAGCCAAGCGCCTCTACCGCAGTCGAAGCGAGCGGATGCTCTTCGGCGTCTGCGGTGGGCTAGGTAGTTATTTCGATCTCGATCCAACCATAGTCCGGCTGGTGTTTGTCTTGCTCATCTTTGCCAGTGGTGTTGGCTTCATCCTGTACATCGTGCTGGCGATAGTGACGCCGGAGGAGCCGATCACCGCCGGCTACGCCAGACCGGCCACCGCTGGACAGCAATCGGCCGAGGCAGTAGCCGAGGCTGCCCGCGAAATCGGCGAGCGGGCCGAAAAGCTGGGCGAGGAGGCCAGCGCCGCTTTCCGATCGCTGGACCTACCGCCGGCTGCGACCGGCTGGCGCGGATCGCGCCAGCTTTTTGGACTCATTCTGCTGCTGGTTGGCGCCGCCTTTCTCTTGACCAATCTCGACCTGTTCCCGTGGTTGCGGTGGAGCGTGATCTGGCCACTGGTCCTGGTGGGTATCGGTGTCTGGTTACTGCTAAACCGTACAAGGAGGTGATAAATGGCCGATCAATCTGAGCCTAACAAGGCTGCCCCCTCGTCATCAAGGCATGACGGCCAGGGTCGCCGCTCGATCGTCTTTCCGGTCCTCCTGATTGGTATCGGCTCGCTCTTCCTTTTGCAAAACCTGGGTATTATCTCTTGGAATGTTTGGAGCCAACTGTGGCGCTTCTGGCCGGTTCTGCTGGTCCTGATTGGGCTTGACATGCTCGTCGGCCGGCGCAGCGGTATTGGCGCGGCGGTCGTTGGACTCATCACCATCCTGGCGCTGGTGGGTATTGTTTGGGCTGCCAGTTACATTACGGTATACCCTTTCGTTGGCTTTGGCCTGTCAACCTCCCCAGCCGGCGTCACCGATTTATCAACCGAGTTGGGGGACTTGCAACGCGCTACCGTCCGCCTGGAAGCCGGCGCCGCCGACATCAAGTTGTCAGCTTTGGAAAGCGCCAGCGGCCTGCTGGCCGGCGGCCAGGTGACCTCCAATCGAACGATTAGCAAGTCGCTTACGCGCTCCAACGGGGTTGGCCGGCTCAACATCTCCGGTTCTGCCCAACCTGGCCGCGATTTCTTTTTTGGCGGGGTGACTGGCGAAGACTGGGATCTCCGGTTGACGCCTAAGATACCGCTGACCCTTGAGGTCGCCATCGGCGCCGCAAGCTCCACACTTGATATGCGTGACCTAAAAGTTGAGCAGTTTCGGATTGACTCCGGCGCGAGCAGCATCCGCATAACCACGCCACAGTCCGGCCAGACCCGCGGAGTGATAAAGACCGGAGCAGCCAGCATCGTGGTGGAGATACCAGCCGGCGTTGCCGCTAGGATCGAAGTAGATGGAGGACTCAGCAGCGTCAGCGTTGACCAAGCGCGATTTCCAAAGAGCGGAAACCGCTACCTAATCGCCGGACTATTCCACCGCGGCCAATCGGATTGATCTGGAGATAGATAGCGGCGTCTCGTCAATCACCGTCCGCTAGCGGCCGGTGTCCCTACCGGCATTATCCCATCTCGTAGGGGCAGACCTCTGTGTCTGCCCTGCCCAACGACTCGGGCGCACACGCGGGTGCGCCCCTACGCGAACCCGACATTTGCAGAGCAATGACAGCTTGGACGACAGTGTCGCCTATGGCGAGCGGAAACGATGCTGGGGAGACAGTTGAGCCTATTAGGGTCAGATCGGCGAATTATCGGTGAAATCCCCGATGCCAACGACGACCCGCCGGCGCTATTCTTGAATTAGCGCAGAGGACTATGGAG
>JBCLEL010000254.1:0-3790 GCA_038913435.1 Chloroflexota bacterium | reverse complement strand
ATTTTCTGTGCGCCAACGACCCAGATGACGTGGCCCGCTGAAGAGACGTAGGGCGCCATTTGGCTTCCGCTCATGGAAGCCACCAGGACATGCCCATCCTGAGTGACCGCGTGGACGCTGCCTACAACATAGTCAGCGCTGGCGGCTGTTCGCCGCATTTGCAGCATCATTTCTGATAGTGGCAATGCCATGAACTTTTTGCGAATGGAGTCATATTTGCCGGATTCGTCAATCTCTTTTGCCAACCCGATTTGTTCCACTGTGGCGGAAGTCACTAAATAGACTTCTGATCCCGGAGGTATCAACTCAAGCGCTTTCTCCTTGAGCTTGCTGGCCGGTTTCCACAACTATGGTCTTAAATCCCGTTCCTTGTCAGAGCATCGGCTGTTTTTTGAATAACAGCCTCCGACACCGATTGATCCCAACTCATATTCTCAACCTCCTACCTCATTTAGTTTGATGAATGGCGCTCAAAGGCGAGTGGTCGGGATGATGCCCGGCCGCCTTCACCGCCGCCATGACTTCCTCCAGTTGCAACGCGCCCTGTGGGTTGTTGACCACGTGGCCGTAGGAAACATACCCCTCTCGGTCTACTACAAACAGCGCTGTTTGACGGAGCAGACCTAAAATCCATCGGCCGATGGCAAATCTTTCGTAGGTCTTGCCGTCCGGATCGGCCAGGACCGGGTAGGGCAACGCAAGCCGCCGGCGGTACTCGGCAGCATGTCGGGGTTCGCCTGTGCCAATGGCGACTACCTCCGCGCCCAGCCGGCTGATTTCATCGTAGACCCGACCTAACTGCCGGGCATGCGCCTGGCATTGTCGTCAGGTGAAGGCGCGCGTGAAAAAGACCACTACCGGCTGCTTACCCCGATAGTCCGACAAGCGAATAGTGTTGCCATGTCCGTCTGGCAGCCCAAAGTCTGGCGCCAAATCAGTTTGATCGTCCATCATTTTCCCTTCTGCTTACACTAACTGCTAAAGCTATGGTCGGCTCGTTTCCGGTCTTCGGACGTCTTGCCGCGCCCTGCTAACCCGGTTGTGCTTAAAGATTTCTAAACACCTCAAAATCTATTGCAAAATTTTCTTCAATCGTGGCCCCACTTTCCGCTCCACGGAACCTGGCCTTTCCACCTGGACTCACCTCGGAGGTATCAGCCCCTGCTCGCAGGATTAGCGGTCGCTGCTTCCCGGACAGACGACTCCTCGCTACCGGCGGCAGTCAAAAGGACCGCATTTTGTGAAGGATCGCGCAGCAACAGACCTTCGGGCATTTCAGTCAGCGCCAACCCTGCTCGTCGCACGCGGTCTGCGGCATAAGTCAACTCGGCAGAAACAGGAAGGTGGATGACGAAGTAGCGCAGGCCGATTGATTCTGGCGGCGGTGGCGGCGCGCCCACGCCGGCCCAGGTATTGTAGCCGATGTGGTGATGATAGCCGCCGGCCGACACGAAGCCGGCCTGGCCATGATACTGACCAATGTCGTCGAAGCCGAGCACGTCGTGGTAGAAGGCCCGCGCCGCCTCAATGTCGGGCACGTGCAGATGCACGTGCCCGATCGCGGTGTCGGGGTGCAGACCCGTCCACGCGCCGGTGGCGCCGGCAAGCTCGGCCATGAGGCCGTCAACGTCCAGCGGGGCGTTACCGAGTCGCAACACCGTGTCCCACGACGGCCACTGTTGGCGCGGCCGGTCCCAGTTAAGCTCAATGCCGTTGCCCTCCGGGTCCGGCAAGTAGATGGCCTCGTTGATCCGGTGGTCGACAATTCCCTGCACTGGCGTCCGTGTCTCCGCGATGCGCCGCAGCAGTTGAGCGAGGTCTACCCGCGCCGGCACCAGGACGGCGAAGTGGTAGAGTCCCGTCGTGCGTAGTACCCGTCGCGCACCCCGGCGCTCAGTGAGCCGCAGCAAGTCGCTCTTGCCCGCCCCCAAGGCAGCGGTGTCTCCATCTCGCCAGTGGAGCTGGAATCCCAGCACCTCCTGGTAGAAGGCCAACTGGGTGTCCAGGTCGGCCACCGTCAGGTGCACATATCCCAATGATGTTTCTGGGTGGATGGTAGTTTCAGGCATCTTGGACCGCCTGCGCCGGCGCTCGATAGTCGTTGGCTTCCACCGAGCGACCAGTTACAAAGTTGTACGATTCGACGATAAGTTGAAAGATCACGTCGAGCTCTTCAAATGTCCGTGGCGTATAGAGCATCACCATGCCATCCATACCAAGATATTGAGCAATTGGGTGCGGTTCAGCCCAGCCAGCCTCCACCGCCTGGCGAGCGCGTTCGAGCGGGAGGGCGACGTGTAGACTGCCATCCGGGTGTATGTGGGCAAACTCACGTCCCACCGCTATGACCTCCGGATGGGCTAGTGACAAGCCTTCGCGCAGCCATAGGGCCCGTGCGCCGGGGACCGAGATCACGGTGGGCCAGTTCTCTACATCTGGCAGGGAGTAACATCGCCGGAATAGCTCGGCGTTGACCTCGGGCGATGGTTGCACGCCAATCTGGGCATGCGGCATACCCTTATTGGTCAGCGGTCTAGTCCCCTGACGGGTTGGTAGGGCAGAATCGTCCACCATCGCCTCCTTCCGAGGTTAATATCCAAATGTCCAAACACATCGACATGTATTTGACAAAATAATACCTCTAACCAGCAGTAAAAGCCAGCGGCTCTAACTTAATAACTGGTTCTAGGCGCTCGCGGTTCAATTGAAAGAAGTGGTAGGCTCCTTCCTTGCGCAGCACGATAAGCCCACATTCGAGCAGAATGCGCGTGTGGTGCGCCAGGGCCGGCCGGCTCAAGGGGAACAAGTCTTGAAGTTCACCGCAGGCCAACTCATCACGAGTGAGCAAGGTACGAACGATTCGCAGCCGTGTCGGGTCGCTAAGAGCTCGGAACAACTTCACCAGTTCAGCATCATCGAGCGTTATCCTCACGACGCGGCGATCCTCCATCTATTAGTAAATTTCCAAACTTCTGGAAACGGTTGGATTCTAGGTTTCGCGCATGATCTTGTCAAACTCCGATTTGAGTTTGACTTAAACCGGCCGCCGGCCTTAGAATCAAGTCACAATTACAACCAAAAATGACACTAGCAATGACGGAAAGAGTAGGCTGGCATTAGTCCGAGCAGAGAGCCTGCGGTTGGTGCAAGCGGGCCGGCGGGCTGGCCGAAAATCGTTCCTGAGCATCCGCCCGAAAGGCGAGTTGCCAAGTAGATGCGGACGGTCTCGCCAACCGTTAACCTGGCCTGGGCCTACGGCGTTCAGCCGTGTGTCCGGTTGAGCGAGCTACCTGGCTAATTAGGGTGGTACCGCGGGGTTGTCCTACCCTCGTCCCTTAAGACGAGGGTTTTTTGTTCGGTTGGTAGTTGACGTGCGAATCGCACGCGGTCGAGCCGAGGAGGTTGATCCAAGATGGAAGAAGAAAAAGAAAAGAAAGGTGAGCGCACCTGGACCGAGCAGATCGAGGTGGCCGGAAGCGAGTTGGTCGAGAGGGTGAAGGAACTTGTCCAAGAGGGAAATGTACGCCGGCTAATCATCCGGAACGCCGACGACCAGGTTTTGCTGGAGGTGCCGCTGACGCCGGTTGTGGCGATCGGCGCCGTGCTGACGGTTTTCAACCCGCTGCTCATCGCTTTGGGTGCGATGGCGGTGCTATTGACCAGGGTGAAAATCGAGGTGGTTCGAACTACGGATGAGGGCCATTGAATACTCATCCTGAGGACTGGCTTACACTACGTAGGGCAGTCGCCTCAGGCGACTCTCGTGCCGAGGGATGGGCGGGGAACTCAT
>JBCLEL010000253.1:0-3798 GCA_038913435.1 Chloroflexota bacterium | reverse complement strand
ACGCAGATTTCCCGCTGGTTACCTGAACGCCACCGGCTATCATAATCTGCTATAGTTTTCCCTGGAAATAACCTGAATAAAAGGGCGCTGGCCCTGAACGAGCAGAGTGCGCGCTATCTTGGGATTACAGCTTTACCGAGACAGATATACCGATTTCTAGGACTGGTGGCGACCTGGAACATGTTCGCGCATCTCCGAGGCAGCCTGCTCCAACCGTCCGCCACCGGCGTTGACTGAGAGCATCAAGATGGTAGTAAACTCTCAAAAGGAAGATGCCCAGCGAGAGTTGCTGCAATTACGGGTCGAAAACGAGCGCCTGCGCGCTCGTATAGGCGAGCTAGCGGTGGCCGGCGCTTCGCTGGCCGGCGAGCTAACACTCGACGCATTGCTGCAAAAGATTGTTGATTCGAGCCGGGCGCTAATCGGCGCTAAATACGCGGCGCTGGGCGTCTTTGGCGCAGACGGCAGGATCCAACAGTTTATTTACTCAGGTATCTCCGCTCAACTAGCCCATCGCATCGGCGACCTACCGCAAGGTCGCGGGTTGCTCGGCCTTATCGCCGAGGAAAAGCGACCGATCCGGGTAGCTGATATGGCGAGTCATCCACGGGCGTTTGGCTTTCCACCCCACCATCCCACGATGAAGAGTCTGCTGGGCGTGCCAATCGTCCGGCGCGGTGTTGTCCACGGCAATCTCTATCTGGCTGACAAGCTAGGAGCCGATGAGTTTGCCCAGGAAGACGAGGAGCTACTTATTCTGCTGGCTGGTCACGCCGCCGTCGCCATCGAAAACGCCAGGTTGCACGCTGAATCTGAGCGGAGGGCTAGTGAATGGCGCTCGCTTTACGACCTCGGCCGTCAGGTGGCGAGTAGCCTGGACACCTCCGTCGTGCTTGAAACTGTGGTGAGGCGCGCTCACTCATTATTGAACACTGACATTGGCATGATCGCTTTGCTGGCGCCTGACCGGCGGGAACTCGCCGTCGCCGCCGCCGTCGGCTTGAAGTCGGAGGCGACACGCAACCTGCGCTTTCTGGCCGACCGTGGGCTGGCCGGCGTAGTCCTGATGGCTGGAGAACCGGTCTTCGTGGAGGACTATAACAGTGATCCGCGCTTGCTCGGCGGGCCGTTGCCAGAGGCGACGCTTGAAGGGTTGATCTCAGTATTGGCGGTGCCGTTTGCGGCCCGGGGCCGGCCGCTTGGCGTGCTCTACGTAGCGTCACGCCGGCCACGCAAGTTCACCACTCGCGATAGCGAGCTGCTGGAGGCTTGCGCGAACCTGGCGGCGATTGCCACCGACAATGCGCGCCTGCTAGCCGACGCCCGACAACGCGAACGCGAATCAACCGCCCTGTATGACATCGGGAAAGCGATCTCGTCGCTCGACGAGCTGGACCAGGTCACCGAACTGATCGCCCAATCTGCCGGGTCGTTGCTGGCGACTGATGTCGCCGGCCTGGCCTTGACTGAACCGGCCGGTTCATCGTATGAGATCCGCTGGAAGGTGCTGGTAGGCGCCGAATCGGAGGCTTATCGGAATATAAGGCTCAAGCCAAATGAGTGCCTGGCTGGCCAGGTCATAGCGGCCGGCCGACCGCTGGTCATCGAAGACATCTGGACGCGCAACGAGCGTGATGGGAACTATCCGATAGCGGTGTTAGAGAACCTGCGGTCGGTCCTGCTGGTGCCGCTGGGACGCGGGCGTCAACCAAGCGGCGTGCTGATGGTAGCTTACCGTCGGCCCCATCGCTTCACCGCCGCTGATCTCGCCCTATTAGAGCGATTGGCGGACCAGGCTGCCATCGCCGTAACCAATATCCGGCTGTTTGCTCAGAGCGAGTTGGAGCGGAGCAGACTGGAAGCCATCTTCAACAGTATGACCGAGAGTGTCTGCACCTCCGATCTAAACGGCCGTATGACCAGACTAAATCAGGTGCTCTGCGATCTGGTCGGTGTCCAGCCGGAGGAGGTCGTCGGCCAGCAACGTCGGGCGATCTTCACCTTCTTGGATGAGACTGGCCGGCCGCTAGAGGCCGAGGAATCTCCCCTTCAGCAGTGCCTTTCGACCGGTGAACCCAAAATGATGGTGGGGGTACAACTCTTGACGCCCCAAGGCGGGATGATCCCTATGCAGATAGCCGCTGCGCCGATCCGGGACCTGAGTGGCGTAGTTGTCGGGGCGGTGGAAGTGTTCCACGACCTGCGACCTCAGCGCGAGATCGAGCGCCTCAAGGCAAACATAATCTCTTCGGTGTCCCATGAGTTGAAAACGCCTTTAGCGCATATCAAGGGATTTGCCTCGACATTGCTCCAACTAGATGTTGAATGGGACTTGGCAACTCAGCGCGAGTTCATAGAGAGCATTGATCGGCAGGCCGACCGGTTGAACCGGCTCATCAACGATCTTTTGGAGATGTCACGCCTTGACGCCTCGGGCGCCGCAGGCATCCGTAAGACAGCGGTGGCGACGAAAACGCTGGTCGAAAGGGGCATCAAGCTAGCCGGGCCATATTTGAATTCTCATCTGATCGAGTTACAAATATCTGACGCTGAGTTGCTGGTTTCAGCTGACCTGGCCTACGTTGAACGAGTGCTCGCTAACCTGGTTGAGAATGCGGCGAAGTACTCCGAGCCAGATACGACGATTACCATTGGCGTGGAGGCCAGCGATTCAGAGGTAAAGATTTGGGTGAAGGACCAGGGTGTCGGTATAAGCGAGAGCGAGCGACCACACCTGTTCGAACGTTTCTACCGGTCTGAACGGGTGCGCCACCGAGCGCCTGGCACTGGGTTGGGGCTAGCAATCTGCAAAGGAATAGTGGAGGCGCATAGCGGCCGGATTTGGGTTGAGAGTGTGGAAGGAGCAGGCGCCACTTTCAGCTTTACGTTGCCACGGGTGGAAGATCGGTAGAAGGATCAAGGAGATTTAGATGAAAAAACAGCGAGTGCTGGTCGTGGATGATGAGCCGGAGACTTTGAAGTACGTTGGCGCAAATCTAAAGGCGCGGGGCTATGACGTTGTCGTCGCCCACGATGGCACTGAGGCCCTGAAGATCGTCAACGAAGATGTGCTCGATCTGATTCTGTTAGACATTACGATGCCTGGCCCGGATGGGTTTGAGGTATGCCAGGCGATCCGCCGCGAGTCCAACGTCCCTATCATCATGCTTTCGGCTAGAGGACAGGAACGTGACAAGGTTCACGCCCTCGATCTCGGCGCTGATGACTACATAACCAAGCCGTTTGGCGTCGAGGAGCTGATGGCCAGGGTGCGGGCGACTATGCGAAGGAGCCAGAGTGAACCAGGGCCGCTGCCACCGCTAGTGGTGGACGATCTGGTCATAGATTACGGTGAAAGGCGTGTCACCTTGGCCGGCAAAGAGGTGAAGCTGACGCCGACTGAGTACGAGCTATTAATACAGTTGGCCCGTAACGCTGGCAAGGTCCTCACTCATACCGTTCTGTTGCAACGGGTGTGGGGGCCAGAGTATGGCGAGGAGAGTGACTACCTCTGGGCCTACGTCCGCCGGCTCCGCCGCAAGCTAGAGCAGAACTCCGAGCGCCCGAAATTCATCTTGACAGAGCCGGGCGTCGGTTATCGCTTTCGTCCGGTCGAGCGTAACGAGTGAATTTCTACCAGTCATCTCAAGAATAGCGCCTGTATGAGGTAGACAGGACTAGATTGCTTCGCTTCGCCCTCGGCGGGCCTCCTACGAAAATAACCTGCCCCCCGCCATCCCGACACGAGACAAGCTCGTGCCCTACTTTGGACTCTGAACCAACGCTATACGGTGGGAA
>JBCLEL010000252.1:0-3836 GCA_038913435.1 Chloroflexota bacterium | reverse complement strand
TCACCAAGATGTACTTCCCGGTGGGATCGTACTTCTGATGGCTTATGGACGCCGGCCCTAATCCGCTTGCATCCAACCATTTCTCCGTTTTGACCGTCGAGAGGTCAGGGCTTCCGACAGCATCCAATGCAGCGATGTTGACGAACCGAAGCAGGGGACCTTTTAATTCGGCTGGCGCTCGACCGAGCGCTTCATGCACGTCTCAGGTGGGGTAATCGGACTCGCCAGCGGCCAAGTATCTCCTGTCTGGTGATATATCGTAGTTGTGCGGTTTTCCAGGGACCTTTGCCACGATGGACTTGGAGGCCACGTCCACTACATTATCGCCAGATTCGTCGCTCCCCACAAAGACATACTTGCCGTTGGGATGGACCAGGAGAGCGTGCAACGTGCCGCCGATCTTGATCGTATCCAGCGGGGTGGGCAGCTTATTCGGGAGTCCTGATATGTCAAAGGAGCGCAGGTTTCCCCCCTTAGAGTCGTTAGTCCACAAGACGCGACCGTCGGGCGAGGAGTCAATCACGTGAGGCGCCGTCCCTATCGGAAAATCGCCCACGTACTTTACATTCGCCACGTCGAAGACGTTGATGTTGTTCGTCTTGGTGCTAGACGTGAACACGTACTTGCCATCCCGCGTTATGTAGTTAGCCACTCCCGCCCCCACGTCCCATCGCTGCAAGACCGAGCCAGTGGCCAGGTCAACCACTTGCACAAAGCCACCGTCGGGCGAGATGTCCTCGGCAATCCAGACCTGCTTGCCGTCAAGTGACACCGAGAGGAAATGGCCTTGTTCCTTTTTTGCCAGGTCACGAAAGACAATGCTGTCCACAAGGGTCAGCCGGTCGAGGTCAATGACCGAGATCGTAGGGGGCTTTACGTTGGCGATATACGCCAGGTTCCGAGTTAGTGGAACCACTGTCACCACCTTCTCGACTACCTGGGTGACTACCTTCTCGACTACCTGGGTGACTACCTTCTCGACTATCTTCTCCTTTTCGACCACCTGAGGCTGGCAGGCTGCCAGGACCGGCAGTGCGGCCGTCGCGCCGAGGGCAGCCAGGAATGACCGCCGCGTCAATCTGCGAACCAATATCTTGTCCGAGATTTGAACCTTCTCCTTCTTTCTTATAGCCACTTGAGACATAGTCTCCCTCCTAGTTTCTGAATATCGTTCGTGTACTGCCACGGCCGATGTTTTCCGCATTCCCTCCGGCTTACTTCTCGATTGGCGTATCAGCCTCGTTACCCCACTCTTGCCAGGAGGCATCGTAGTTAGTGGCGTTGTACCCCACTAACCGCAGAACAAAATAAGCGACCGCCGAACGCTGGCCGGTCTGGCAATAGGCGAGGACGTTCTTGTCTTTGGTAACGCCGGCCGCTTCGTACATCGCCTTCAGTTGCGCCGGTGTCTTGTAGGTGGCGACGCCATCGGCGACGTTGAAGTTCTGGCGCCAGTCAACGTTGACAGCGCCAGGGACACGACCGCCACGCTTGGCGCGAACGTCCTCACCGCGATACTCTTCCGGCGAGCGAGCATCCAGGATAACCGTTTTCGGATCGCCGATCGCTGCGCCGGTCGACTCTTTCGTCCCCAGAATTGTCGGGTCAAATTTGGCGACAAACTTGCCGGCCTTCGGTTTGGTTGGCTCGTTCGATACTGGAAGTTGCTCAGCCGACCACTTCTTGAAGCCACCGTTTAAGATCGCCACCTTGCGATGGCCGAAATGCTCCAGCGTCCATAGGACACGGGCGGCAAACGTCTGCTGGCCATCGTCGTAGATGATCACCCGGCTGTCATTACTGACGCCGGCTTCGCTGAACACCTTCTCAAGGAGCGGGGCCGGCGCCGCCATCTGCTTTGGGCCTTCTGGGTTGAAGGTCTTGTCGGTTGGTAAGTTGACGGCCCCTTTGATATGGCCAGCGTCGTAATCCTTTTGCGGGCGGGTATCCAGAATCACCAGATCAGTTGTCGAGAGATTGGCCGCCAGCCAGCCGGTTTCGACCAGTAGGTCGGGGTTGGCATAGCCTGACTGCTCTTTATTGGTGGCGGCCGGCGACTGCGTTTGCTGTGGACTAGCGCACGACGTCAGGATGACGCTCGCCACCGTCAGCAGAGTCAACAGCAGGAATATGGCCTGTCGTACCAGAGACACTTTATTACCAGAACCCATAGAAATTCGCCCCTCCCTAAACTTAATATTGTGGATTGACTACCATTACTTTGAATCTATAGTCGTCCTGGCTGATAGTCAAGGGGGTTTAGCAATTATTCAGGATTTTTTCGGGCTCCCTGCTATATGTCTGGTCAATCTGGGGTATTGACAACTCAAATAAAATAGATAATGATCACCGCAAACCAGCCGGCGTCGCTCGCACAATCGCTGGGCGGCCCCAGGGCTAACTTGTCAGTCAAGCTAGAACGGCGGCGCATTCGAACCGATGCCGCTGTAAACGTAGCGCGATAGACGAAAGGGGTGATGGCCTGACAGTAAGTAAGATCCGGCGATATTTAGCCGACTTGCAGCCGACCAGAGGTGTTGGCCTTCAATTCGGAAGTCTTAGTTTCATTACCCCAGTTTCGTTGAAGATACTAAGAAGGTTATAAGAGGTAAGAATAAGTGAGCAATTCACCCGTTTTCAAAAGTATTAGTCGCCGATCAGTACTTAGGTTGGCTGCTATCGGCGCAGCGATTCCGATACTCAACGCCTGCCAGCCGCAGGTGGTCGAGAAAATCGTCGAAAAGCCGGTCGAGAAGATTGTCGAGAAGGTCGTCACCCAGATCGTCGAGAAAGAGAAGATCGTCGAGAAGGTGGTGACGGCGCCGGCCGTGTTGAAACGCGAGCCGATTCTCATGAAGTACGGCCACGGCGTTGGTCCGACCGACCCATTGCATCTAACGTGGGTAGAGCTTGCCCAGAACATCAATTTGCGCACCGAGGGCGCGTTGAAGATAGAGGTCTTCCCGAGTTCGCAAATTGGCACCGACGTCCAGATCTTCGAGCAGGTAAGTCTTGGCGCTCCAATGATCGCCGGATTTACCGATGGTTGGGCGGGCACTACGGTGCCGGACTTCAATATCTTCACCGCCCCCTTCATCTGGAAGGACTGGAGCGAGGCCAAGAAGGTCTATTTCAGCGATCTGATGAAGGATCTGGAGAAACAGCTAGAGCAGAAGGGCGGCTGGACCATCATTGGCCGCAACTGGCCTTTCGGCGCCCGCCATATCATCAACTCAAAGCGCGAGCTAAAAGTGCCGGATGACACCAAGGGGCTGAAGATTCGAACCCCGCAGATCCCGATGTGGGTGGAAACCTTCAAGGCTATGGGCGCCACACCGGTGCCACTGGCCTTGGCTGAGATCTACCCCGGCTTGCAGCAGGGACTGATTGACGGCGCCGAAGGTCCATTCTCACAGATCGTCAGCCTCAAGAAGTACGAGGTCGCCAAGTTCTACTCGCTGACCGGCCACTTCTGGCAGGTGAACGGCGCGGTGGGTGGCAAGTTCTTCCGCGACCTGCCTAAGGATCTCCGGGCCGTTATCGTAGAGGAATATCACAAGAGCGGCGAGGTCTATCGCTTGAGCCAGGAAAAGTCGGAATTGGAAGGCGCCAAGATCTTACAAGATAATGGCGTCAAGATCACCGAGGTTGACAAGGAGCCGTGGCGCAAGGCGACGGCAGTCGTCTATGAAATAGTTGGCAAAACCTGGACGCCTGGCATGTTCGACAAAGTGATCGCCCTCCGCGACAAAAAGTAAGCCTTGAAAAGGTCAGCGCAATAGGCGGGATAGAAAGGGGGGAGGTTCTGACAAAAGGATAGCGAGTAGTATCTCAAC
>JBCLEL010000251.1:0-3844 GCA_038913435.1 Chloroflexota bacterium | reverse complement strand
TTCGGGAATACCGTTTCAAGTAGGGGCGTATGGCCACACGCCCCTACTGGTTGCCGTTTAGCCTTGAGATCCTTCACTCGTGAAGGACACCTCATCCCCTGACCATTTCTCCGCGCAGGAGAAGGGGAAATGATTAGTGGGGGACACCCCCACATCCCCCGGCAAGTCCTTCAGCCGAAGGACGCCCCTGTACCCTTAGAGTGCCTCCTAGTACAGCCTGAGACCTCGTCGGAGGTACCACTAGCGCCGCTCGAAGATCAGATACTCCCCCGGGATCCAACCGGTGTTGCCACGAGGGTCGCGCACCGCATACCAGCGCCGACCGCCGGCCTCGGTCTCCGGGCCAAGTAAGACCAGCACGGTATTATCTGGCCAGGCCAGCAAGCGATCTTCGTCGTTGGGCGAGCGTCGGATATATACGCCATCGCCGCCGGTGTTGCCGACCCTGGCAAGCCGCAGAACCGGAGTAGCGGTCACAGCTGGAGTGGGTGTAACTCCGGGCGTAGGGCTCAGATAGGGCGCAGCGGTAGGACTAGGAGTCGAGGTCGCGGTAGCCAAAGACGCTTCGGCGCGAGCGCCGGCCAGCCAAGCCAAGCTAGGCCCTGAACTGCCTCGTACTACCCAGTCATAGCCAAAATAAAGGGCGCCTCCTACCCCGATAATCAATGCAATCGCCACTAGAAAGACTACTAGATAGCCGATGTCGTCCGGTTGATCGTAGGGATTGTGAGAAAGCGTCACCGAACTGTCCTGCGTAGCGGGGGTTGATAGGACTGAGATGAGCCGCTTCGAATACCCCCGATTCTGTACTAGATGCCATCTGTCTCAGGCCGCCTCAGGCGACCTGGATCGCGTCAAGCGACCTGCTTGCCTTACGCAATTGCACCCAACAGCGTTTGCCTGCGCGGTAGTGTTACCACTAGCCGCCCTGGGGTCTTACTCCCAGCTTTCACCCATCACCTGGCCTAGCCTTCGGCTGGTCTTCTCTCTGTTGCACTTGGCCTCACCGACGGCTCAAGCCGCCGGCGGCCTGCCTTGCTATTTCAGCAGGTAGTTTTACCCGAAAGGTCGCTCAAGCGACCTCGGAAGGTGTCGGGAAGTTCCTCTCGTTTCAAGCGAGCGGCACCTGGAAGCGGCCCATCCTGTCTTAATCGTACCATAGCTTGAAAAGCCACATGAAATGGCGGCTGATTTGCACGAAAAAGTTCACATACGAACAGTGACGGGCGCATATTCATAGACCGGTGGACTATGACAGACTCATAAGGCACTTGATGTCAGCGGTTAACAAGGTTGAACCCTACAATTCAACAGGCCCAGCTTGGTAGGGGCGTCCTCCGGCTGAAGGACGCCCCTACAGCGCAGCGATAAATTTTCATCTATCGGTGACGGTCCACCGCGGCGGGCGATGGGCACTCCGCTGTATGGGCGCTAGCCGTCCCGACCGCAGGGAGGATTCTCCGCTAGAGATAACCTCCCAGGCCTGGCTTGGCCGTTTTACGCGCGTTGAACGCGCACATTCGGGTTGACGATGAAGATAGGCTGGCCCTAAAATGATGGTGGAGAGGTGGCCGAGTGGTTTATGGCAGCTGTCTTGAAAACAGCCAGGTGATTAGCCTCGTGGGTTCGAATCCCTCCCTCTCCGCCACAGTCAGTCACGACCGATTCCGCTTGTGTTAGCCGCCTTTTAGCCCTTGATAGCGCCAGCGGCTAGTCCACCAATCAGATACCGCTGGAAGAAGAGAAACACGAAGGCCACTGGTAGCGTGGTCATTATTGCGCCGGCCATAACCGTTCCCCAAAAGATTCCTGCCTCTCCCCTACAGCGATACATTT
This sequence comes from Chloroflexota bacterium, assembly GCA_038913435.1. Taxonomy (GTDB): domain Bacteria; phylum Chloroflexota; class UBA6077; order FW602-bin22; family JBCLEL01; genus JBCLEL01. The sequence goes on along the minus strand of JBCLEL010000251.1, from coordinate 2,008 downwards.
TCAATTTCCGGTGGCCGCCCGCAAGGGGCGATGGGATACTGCGATGTAATTGTACATGGGAACGCCTTGGAGAGGGCAAACTCCAGTTCAGCCCTTTTCAACAAGCTGGTACATCACACCCTTGGTGGTTGAGGGATCGGTCCAGAGGTTCTTGGCGGTCCCAACCTGGACTGGTTCAGTAAAGGTCGTGCGTACACCCCAAGCGCCCAGGGCCGACAAGGTCTTTTCGAGATTGTCCACCTGGATAGCGATATGTTCTATCCTTGCCTGCACCCCTTCGCCCAATCGCTGCTTGCGGATCTCCGGGTCGGTAACCTCGATAACCTCGATGTGTACGTCGCCACACCGGTAGAACGCAGCTTTAACCGCCCGCTCCGGCAACTCCACTTCGCGGTCGAGCTTGAGGCCAAGCGTCTCGCCCAGGAATTGCTTGGCCTCATCCAAGCTCTTCACGATTACACCAATGTGGTCCACGCGCTGTAACATGCCATCTCTCCCAACGGATGTCTGGGTTCGCGGAGCTATCCCGCGTGTGACCATTATAAGACATCCAGATTGGCGGGCCGGCGGCGATGACCGTCGGAACCGTCACCAATCCGGCCCGCCCTAATGCATGATCAGGCGACCCTTTTGGTAATGGTGGAACGATCTTCCAGTGGGTAGCCAAACTGTAGGGCTGGGGCTTGTCCCCAGCCGAATTAGGAAGCGAGCGGGGGACAAGCCCCCGCGCTACGGGACCTTGCCGACAATGACACACATCCAAAGCCTTTCCCAAAAGACCATCTTGAACCTGCACCAAGAAGACCAAGCCCGGCTGCTATAATCGTCGCAACTCTTGATACTCCGATTACAGGAGTCATCTACTTGTACCCAACGAACCTGAAATACACTACTGAACACGAGTGGATTCGCGTGTCGGGCAACAAAGGAGTGGTTGGCATTACTGATCATGCCCAGGCCCAGCTAGGCGATATAGTCTATGTAGAGTTGCCAAAGGTAGGCAAAACACTCAAGCAGTTGGAGGTATTCGGCGCCCTCGAATCGGTCAAGGCGGCGTCTGACCTTTACCTGCCGATCTCAGGTCGCATCACCGGAGTGAACGAGCGGCTCACCGACCATCCGGAGCTTATTAACCAATCCCCCTATGATGATGGTTGGATGATCGAGATCGAGATGAGCAATCTAACCGAACTGGACCGCCTGCTTACCGCTGAGCAGTACCAAGCCATCTTGCCGGCTGAATAACGGTGTCGCATGCCCGCGAAACCGTCCGATCTGAGCAGATCGAAAACCTGTCAGTGGCTATACTGGCCGGCGGACGCAGCTCGCGCATGGGTCAAAACAAAGCCCTAATCCAGTTGCCGAATGGCCGCTTGATGATCGAAGAGATCATCTTCCGGCTGGCGCCACTGACCGACGACCTCATTTTGGTAGCCGATGACCAAACGCTGTATGCTTCGCTGAATCTGCGCATCGAACCGGATCGTGTCTCCGGGACTGGCGCTCTCGGTGGCGTCTATACTGCGGTGGCGGCGGCGCGCAATGAACACACGTTGGTTGTTGCCTGTGATATGCCATTCGTGTCGCCTGATGTTGTCCGCGCCCTAGCCGAACGCCGGCCTAACTGCGACGTTGTGGCCTGCCGGCTGGATAATGGCGAGTTCGAAACTATGCAGGCCATTTACGGAAAAGGTTGTCAACCAGCGATGGAAGAATCGCTTCGGAATAAGCGACTACGCATCATCAGCTTCTTTGACAAGGTGCGGGTCTGCCCGGTCAACGAGATTGAAATCAGAAAAATGGACTCCGATTTAGTTAGCTTCGTCAACCTGAATACGCCGGAGGAGTTCCAGCGATACTTTGACGCCGGCTAATACCAATTGTGTAAACAAAGGCCATATTACCAGGGGCAATGGGGAAATCCAGAAGGGGCGGCGCCCCCTCTGACGGGGGGCGCTTGGGGTGTCCCCGCAGGGGCGTCCTTCAGCCGAAGGACCGCCCCTACCTT
>JBCLEL010000250.1:0-3853 GCA_038913435.1 Chloroflexota bacterium | reverse complement strand
CCCTGCACCCCTTAGAGCCTGCCTAGCATAGCCTAAGACCTCGTTTGAGTTAACACTAGGAGGGAGTCAGCAAAACGCGCAGCGCCTGGGCCAGCGCGTCAACGGTGTCATTCAGTCGCCCAGAACAGTCTTGCAGAGCGATGAATCTAGCCTGGCATTCCTTTCGTCTCAGGTAGGACTCGCGCAACGCCTCACCGATGGAGGCGGGCCTCAACCAGCCGGCGTCAATGTCTGGCGGCAGCTTTAGGCCGGCGGCTTGGCCAGCGTCAGCGGTGATGAACAGGAGTGTTTTGTTGACATCGAGAAAAGGCGAGAGGTCCGACTCAAAGACAGTTGTCAGAAGGGCATTCGGCGTGGCTACTAGCAGGACTTCGGAACGAGCGGCCGCCTCGGCCGGCGAGAAGGTTGGAAACCCCTCGCGCAATGCTTGGACGGCCTGTTCGTCGGCGTAGTTGCCGATGATTACGTCAACCCCGGAGTCCCGTAGGTTTAAGGCGAGCGGCCGCCCGTACTCGGTGTAACCGATGATCCCGACTTGCCGGTTGTGCAGCATACCCATAGCGTTCAGACTGTATAGTAAAGCAACAGTTTTGTCACCAGCAAGATGCGGGCGGGGTGTACCCAAAATGCAGCCGACACTCATCTCAATTTGCAAATAGACTGGCTATCATGGGAGCGCAGGCGTCTCGCCCATAGGAGTGGGCAGGAATGTTTGGGCAACTACCTCCCGTGAGAGCGCTGCGTCGCCGGACTCAAGTCCGGGCGCTTAGAACGCGGCCTGAAGGCCGGCGCGGGGGAGTGCAGAGGGGGCGCAAGCCCCCCCTTTGACGGGGGTCTGGGGGAGGGCCGTACCCGGCCGGCAAGCTACATTGAAAGAGCATTTTCGTGGGTAGGTAGTAAGCCCCTTTTGGGGTGATGAAGCGCTGGCAAAAAAGATGCCCACTCCTATGGGCTTGTCCCCAGCCGAATTAGGAAACGAGCGGGGGACAAGCCCCCGCGCTACGGGACCTTGCCGGCGATGACGCACATCCAAAGCCTTTCCCAATAGACTATCTTGAACCTGCCATAATAAGCCGAGTTGAACAACCGGCGACGCTTGCAGAACCATGACCTGACGGCTGTCGTCTCCAATAAGCGAAGGGGTGATAATGTGGCTACGGTCTCACGCCAGGCTAAGCTCGCGGTGAAATACCTGCCGCTCGACTTGAGCGCCTATGCCAACGTCGGCCCCGAACCGGGTCGCGGTGGTGATGGTTGGCGATGGACGCCCGGCGGGCCGCTGGTCCGCAGCTACGGGCCGCACGATCCGCCGTCGCTAGCTGGCTTTCCCTTTGGCAAACATCGCTTCTGGGGCATCCCATTCAACCTGTCCGATCCGGCCAATAACCAGGGACGCTGCTGGACGGTCATAAGCGGCGATGAGAAGCACGGCCTGCCTGGTGGAATCACCATAAACTTGCCGGAGCCAGTTGCCGCCGGCTGTCTGATCTTCGCCCATTTCACTGATGTCGAGGGGCCGGCGGCCCAGGTGGGCGAGCTTCTGGCTATCTACACAGCCGTACTAGCGGACCATCGAAGGGTGAGCTGGCCGATCAGACGCGGTTTTGAGATCAATGCCCGCCGGCCTTCGATTGGCTCGCGCGGATATGCCACCGTTGACCACATCGAGCTGCGACCGGTCCGAGTAGCGTCGGCGGACCGAGAGGGTATTACCGGGCAGTTGACTGACGAGGGTTCACAGCGTTACTGGTTGTGGAGCGCGGAGTTGCCGGCGCCTGGTGAACCAATCGTCGCCATCGAACTGTTGGCCCAGGCGAACGATCTGTTAGCCGTTGGCGGCATCACCGCTGCCCGCGACCATACCAATCCTTTGCGCCGGTCGCCCCGGACCGGCGTATACATCCAGCTACCGTCGCCCGACCGGAAATCGAGCGGGACTCCAACTGTCTCCGACAGCGACGAGTCCTCAAGTGGGGAATTGGTCGTCGTCGGTGATGTCTCGATTGCAGTTGACGCCGGACAGGTGGTGCGCGCCACCCCCGCGAGCGACATGACGCCGGCCGCCTGGTGCGCAGCGCCGATGAGAGGGTGGGGTGAACAGCCATCGGTTGCCCCGCCGGCCGGCGTCTATGCCGAGATTCATGCCGCTGACTCGGCAGATATTGCCGTGAGACGCGGCGATTCCCGTTGGACGGTGCCCTGGCGCGATGTCTTGCAAGGCACAGGTCGTTCAGCGGATGGCCAGGTGCGGATACAAGTCGCACATCCACAGTTGGCGCGAGTGGCCGTCCAGGTGGTGGACGCTGACACCGGCCAGGCGATTCCGGCTCGGGTTCACCTGCGGCGGGTCAGGTGGAGAATATATACCTCCGCGCGGACATTCGCCGGAGGTCAATGTCAACTGGTGTCAGGACATCGGCGGTGACCTGCGTCTCGGCGCAACGAACTATGCCTACGTGCCAGGTAGATTCGAGGCCGATCTGCCGGTCGGGACCGTCTATGCCGAGGTGGTGCGCGGCTTTGAGTACACGCCGGCGCGAGCGGCCCTCACGGTGGCGCCGGGGCAACGCGAGCTACGACTGGAAGTGCGTCGTTGGACTGATATACGTCGGCGCGGCTACTACTCTGGCGACGTGCACGTGCATTTCCTCGACCCGGTGACGGCTTCGTTGGAGGCGGGGGCGGAAGACCTGAACGTCACCGAGATACTGGCCGCTCAATGGGGCCGTCTTTACACCAATGTCGAGCACGGCATTGGCGGAGAAGCGTCGTCCTCAACCGCCGAGAACATCATTCGGATTGACTCGGAGAACCGTCACCACATGCTGGGGCATCTGTTCCTGCTTGGCCTGAACCAGCCGGTGTTACCGCTATCGAGCGGCGGTCCGACTGAGGATGAGCTAGGCGGCTGGGATGAGGTCGCGCTGGCCGACTGGTGCGACCGTTGCCGGGCCCAGGGCGGCATGGTGGCTACCCAGTTTACGCCAACGCCGCATGCCGAGGTTGTGGCCGACATCATATTGGGCAAAATTGACGTGACCGAGGTGCGATGGTTCAACTTCACGCCGTATGTCCCGCCAGATGGCCACTGGGGCGAGACGCCCTTCGCCTTTCCGGGTGTGCAGCAGTGGTACCGCTACTTGAACTGCGGTTACCGGCTGCCGGCGGTGGGCGGCACCGACAAGATGACGAACGCGGTCCCGGTTGGCGCGTTGCGGACCTATGCCCGGCTAAAGGCCGATGAGGAGTTCAACTACCGTTCCTGGTGCCAGGCGGTCAAGCAGGGTAGGACGTTCGTAAGCTCCGGCCCGATGATCGAGCTTGAACTTGAAGGCCGGCAGCCGGGCGACGAGATTCGCTTGCCGGCCGGCGGCGGCACGCTTCAGGTGGTGGCGAAGGCTAGTTCGGCCTTACCATTTGAGTCCATCGAGATCGTCCAGAATGGCAAGGTCATTGCCCAGAAGTCGGCTGATTCCGGCGGCCTTTCAGCGGCAATCACTGCCAGTCTACAGGTGACGGAAAGCTGTTGGATCGCCGCTCGGTGTTACGGTCGGGAGAAGCTGTGGGTTGTCTGGCCAATAGATGTTGGCGCTCATACCTCGCCGGTCTATGTCACTGTTGATGACCGCCGGCAGACCTCGGCTCAAGACGCCAGCTATCTGCTGACGCTGTTGGAAGGTGGCCTGGCCTACCTGGACAACCTGGCGGCCTGGCGCGACGACAAGTAGCGGGATCATCATCGCAACGTCTTTTTGAATGGCCGGCAGGCCCTACTGCGGGACAATCCGGGCGCTAGTCCCCACTGGCGCTAGGCCGGGGTTGAAGTTCTTGTCACGTTACAAGTGTGGCGAAG
>JBCLEL010000249.1:0-3855 GCA_038913435.1 Chloroflexota bacterium | reverse complement strand
GCCATACGCCCCTCCTTGAAACGGTATTCCCGAAAATGTTGTCTGATTATGCACTAGCCCGTTATCCACAGGAATAGACTGTTGGACTTATTAGGACAGGCACTGGAGCCGAAGGAGCAGAAGGCCGGTCAAGCGATGTACCGGCGCTGGCGCTCGCGCAAATTCGGCGAGGTTGTCGGCCAGCTACACGTGACCCGCAGCCTGCGCAACGCGGTCCGGGCCGGCAAGGTCACGCACGCCTACCTGTTCTGCGGGCCGCGCGGCGTTGGCAAGACCTCGACCGCCCGTATCCTGGCCAAAGCTGTTAACTGTCTCGATCCGCAGGAGGGCGAGCCGTGCGGCCAGTGCGATATGTGCGTCGAGATAGCTGAGGGCCGCTCTATTGACGTGATTGAGATTGACGCCGCATCGAATCGCGGCATTGACGACATCCGCGATTTACGCCAGCGAGTCGCCTTCATGCCAAGCCGCGCCAGCCACAAGTTCTATATCCTGGATGAAGCCCACCAGATTACCGCCGCCGCCTTCAACGCGTTGCTCAAAACAATCGAGGAGCCGCCACCAAGGACAGTTTTCATATTGGTGACGACCCACCCATCGGCAATGCCGGAGACGATCCTCTCGCGCTGCCAACGCTTCGACTTCCGCCCCATCCGTTCAACCGACATGCTCGAACATCTTCGCCACATTTGCGCGAGTGAAGGCATTCAGATTGATGAGGCTAGCCTATCCGCAATAGTGCGTTCGTCCGGTGGCAGCCTGCGCGACGCCGAAAGCCTGCTTGACCAGATCGCGTCGGCTACCGACGGTCAAATCACCGCCGACCTCACGCTGGCGATGGTCGGCTCGGCCAATCCGGAATCAATCATCGCCATCATCGCCGCGATTGCCGACGGTGAATTGGCGACCGCGACTAAGCAAACTGCCCAACTCATTGAGGACGGCTTGGACCCAGCCAACTTGCAGCGCGAGCTGGTGGGATACCTGCGCGCAATCTACGCGCTCAGCGCCGACCGAACGCTGACTTCGGTGCTCGACGTGTTGCCTGATGAGGCCGAGTTGGTGCAAGGATTGGCCGGCCGGATCAAGCCGGCCTTGCTTGTCGAGATCATCAAAGCCTTCGCTACTCGCCAGCAGTTCCTGCCGGGGCTGCGGCCGTCGTTGGGTATCGAGCTAGCTATCGCTGAAGCGTGCGAGCTGGTCCGGACCTCTCAGCAGGCAACTCAGCCCGTCGAGCCAAGCCGACAGGCTCGCCCTCAGCCGGCGGCGCGGCCATCAGCTCAGTCAAACGAGCCTCGTCCATCATCACCGCCGGTGCCGCCTCGCTCGCCGGCCAGACCGCCGCAGCAAGCAGCGCCGGCTGCCACCCAACGCGCCGCCTCGCAAGCGCCGGCTGACCCACCCGCTCGGCAGGTGGCTAGTCCGACTCCGGTTGTGGCCGGTGGCTTGAGCGAGGATCAATGGAAACAGGTAATGCAGAATTTCGGCCAGACAAATCGTTCCGTTCAAGCGTTGCTGCGGGCGGCTACTCCCCTGGCTTTGGACGGCGACTTGATGGTGTTGGGCTTCAAGTACGACTTTCACCGTGAGAGAATCCAGGAGGAGAAGAACCGGCGGGCGGTGGAAGACGTAATCAGCCAGTTGTTAGGCCGACAGATAGCGATCCGTTGCGTCAAGTCGGACGGACAGCAGCATCAACCGGCTGGCGATCCGTACTCCCAGATGATGTCAGACCCGCTGGTGAAGGCGGCGATGGAGTCGGGCGCCAGAGTCAAGTTGGCCGATCAGCCGGCTGACCAATAGTCACAGGGTATCTCAAAATTCACCGCAGAGGACGCGGAGAACGCAGAGTCAAAAATCATTGATGTAATCTTCTCTGCGACCTCTGCGCCTCAGCGGTTTTAGATAATTTCAAACTCAAGGAGACTGCCAAGATGATGAATCCGAAGATGCTGCGACAGATGCAGGAGCGGCTTGCCAAGACGCAGGAGAAGCTAGCCGAGGAGACGGTTGAAGTCAGCATCGCAGGCGGAGCGATCACGATAGTGATGACCGGCCAACAGAAACTCGTCTCGGTAAAGCTGGCGCCGGAAGTGGTTGATCCAAACGACGTTGAGATGCTGGAGGACCTGATCGTTGCGGCGATCAACGACGCTCAGGACAAGGCGCAGGAGCTTGCCTCCAAACGGCTGTCCGCCATCACCGGCGGGTTGAAGATTCCTGGGATGTAGGGGCGAGCCGCCGGCTCGCCCCTACTTTACCGCCAGGGCTGCCGTTGAAGCGGGCATCTGAAGACTGAAATAATGAGTGATTGCATATTCTGCGCCATCGTCGCCGGCCAGGCGCCGGCTAGTATCGTCTATGAAGACGATGCTGTCATAGCCATAATGACTATCGAACCGGTCAACCCCGGCCACACTTTGGTTCTACCAAAGAAGCATTTCACCTACATGGGTGATATGGACGATAGCACTGGCGCGCATCTATTCACGGCGACGAGGCGCGTTGAGCAGGCTATTAGGAAATCCGGGGTCCGATGCGAGGGAATCAACCTGCATCTAGCTGATGGCGAGGCAGCAGGTCAGGACGTTTTTCATCTGCATTTGCATGTCATTCCTCGTTTCAAAGGCGATTCCTACCAGGTCACAGCCGGCATACCAGTCCAGCATTCGCGCAAGGAATTAGATGAGGTTGCGGCAAGAATTCAGAAAGCATACGGGTAGCTACGATACATCTCTGCGCGCTCTGCGGTGATAATTGAAATAGGCTACTACTCATGGCCTGCCAGGAACGCCTCCACCTCCAGCGCAGCCTTGCAGCCGGCGCCGGCTGCGGTGATAGCCTGGCGATAGCGGTAGTCCTCGACGTCGCCGGCAACAAACAAGCCTTCGACGTTGGTATGGACTTCGTTCTTGACGTTGACGTAGCCGGCCTCGTTCAGGTCAACCTGACCCCGGAAGATGCTGGTGTTAGGGTTGTAACCGATAGCAACAAACAGACCGTCCACTTTCAGGTCTGACGATTTGCCGGTCTTCACCTTTTCTAGCTTGATCCCTTCGACCTTATCCTTACCAATCACATCAACGACGACCGTGTCCCAGATGAAGCCGATTTTTTTATTGGCGAATGCGCGGTCCTGCATGATCTTTGAGGCGCGTAGCTTGTCGCGGCGGTGAATCACCGTCACTTTTGTAGCAAACTTGGTCAGGAAAGTAGCCTCTTCTATCGCGGTGTCACCGCCGCCGACTACTGCCACCTCCTTGCCCCGGAAGAAGAATCCATCGCAGGTCGCACAGCTTGATACGCCGCGACCAATCAGTTGTTTTTCTGACGGCAGACCGAGCCAGCGGGCGGACGCTCCGGTGGCGATAACCACGGTCTCCGCCTTTAGCTCCTGCGTTTCGGTGGTGATCTTGAAAGGCCGTTTGGAGAAATCTACGTCCGTCGCGTCCTCATCAACGAACTGAGCGCCAAACCTTTCAGCTTGTTTCCGCATCCGGTCCATCAACTCAGGGCCTAGGATGCCTTCTGGAAAGCCAGGGAAGTTCTCAACCTCCGAGGTCAACATAAGCTGACCGCCGGCCTCGCGTCCAGCGATAACAACTGGCTTTAGATCAGCCCGTCCGGTGTAAATAGCAGCCGTCAACCCAGCCGAGCCGGACCCGATTATTACAACTTTGTGCGCCAACTTTTGCCGATCCTACGGCGACCAATCATCAGGTCGTCCAAGAGTTTTGTGACTGTCCCAACAGGATGACCTTCCAGCCATCACATCAGGCTCACCACAATTATAACGCCGGAACCAGCCTGGCTATTCCGACCCGGAATGTGAAGCGGCCTGTCCGCTAGTAATTG
>JBCLEL010000248.1:0-3859 GCA_038913435.1 Chloroflexota bacterium | reverse complement strand
GGTGGTGGATGTTTAAGAAAGCGGCTTTCAGATTCGGCCTCCCAACGGTAGCGGTGGCATTCTCCTCTATGGCGCTGGTGGCGGTCGCTTTTGCAGATGGGTCGCCACAAACGGCTGACCAGCTACCTTTCCTCAAGCAGTATCAAGAACCAACTGTAGCGTCCCAGTTTGACGTCCCCTGGTGGTCATTTTCCGTTGATCTGGCGCTGAAGCTTGGCTTAATTCTGGGTCTGATTTATCTCTCGATCTTTCTGTTGCGTAAACTGATGGGGGCTAGCCGCGGCGGTCTTATTCGTTCCCAGAGCGTCATAAATGTCATCGAGTCATCTCATCTAGCGCCCAACCGCTCGATTTACCTGATCGAGATTGCGGGTCGTATTCTGGTCGTAGGGGCAAGCGCAACGCAGCTTCAGACTTTGGCCGTGGTTGATGATCCAGCCACCGTCGAAGCGATAAAAAGTGGCGCAAACGGTGGATTAGGATTTGCCGCCCACTTGAAGCAGTTTGGCAACCGGTTCAAGCGGGAGAGCGGACTTGGTTCAACTGATGGGTTGGCCGTAGAAAACAACGCAACGGGCGCGGTCAGTGAGACCAAATTCTTGAACGACAAGATCAACGATTTGCGGCGCTTGAGTTCAATGTTTCGTGATAGAGAGCAAAGGTAAAGTGGGTGAGGATATGGTGTCACGAAAGCGTCGAATAATTTGGGGAACCTTCGGGCTAGCGGGCGCGCTATTCGCGCTGGCCGGCTGCGCGCCGGCTGGCGTCGCGGGTGGCGCTGTCCCCCGATTAAGCGTAGCCGTTGATGCGGCGAGTAACCCGTCTGAGGTGGCCACCGCGCTTCAAGTCCTAGTCCTGTTGACGATTCTCACGCTAGCACCTTCGATCTTGATTATGGTCACCTCGTTTACCAGAACCATCATCGTGCTGTCATTGGTGCGAAACGCTATCGGCATTCCGCAGCTACCTCCAAACCAGGTGATATTGGGTCTTTCGCTTTTTCTGACCTTCTTTGTGATGGCGCCTACCTGGAACCAGTTAAACAGCCAGGCGATCCAACCGTTCCTGGCTGGGAAGATAACTCAAGAGCAGGCCTGGGAGGTCGGCCAACAACCCATTCGTGAGTTTATGTTCAGGCAGGTGCGTGAGAAGGACCTGTCCTTGTTCGTTTATCTAGCCCGCATGAACCAGCCCCAGACCCCCGATGACGTGCCGACGGTCGTCCTGGTGCCGGCCTATCTCATCAGCGAGCTGAAGACCGCTTTTCAGATGGGGTTCATCATATTCGTGCCGTTTCTAATCATTGACCTGGTGGTGGCCAGCACGCTAATGTCAATGGGCATGATGATGCTGCCACCGGTTGTAATCTCGTTGCCCTTCAAGCTCTTGCTGTTTGTCCTGGTAGATGGCTGGCATTTGATCGTGCGGTCATTAGTGCTGAGCTTCGGCGCTTGATGTGACTGGGCAGTTTAATTCGGCCTGAGCAATTTTTGTGGTAGGTGTTCAGATTTCGGTGGGTGAGTTCTTGCGGCACAACTTGGAGTGTGACTGCCTGATGGATGCTCGACTACCACGGCGCGGATGATTCTTCCTGGGAGCGCGGGCGTCCTCGCCCGCCCCGCCTGCAGGCAAGATGCCTGCGCTCCCAGACAGAAGCCCCTGCTTTCCCCTCAAATCTGAACTGTTACTTTTTGTTGATCTTTTAGTTCACCGAGCGTGTATCATCTACGATCAATGAGCCGCCTCTCATTACATCTGGCGGCTTAATCCTTGTAGGATTCATCAGATGACCGCTGCTGACCCCGACAAAACCCCGCCTGATAGCCCTGAATTTAGTCGTCATCCCGATCTGGAGTGGCGGGAGACTGTTCGCGGCAGCCGGCCAGGTGACCGCTTCGTTCGAGTCGCCCGCCACCGCGACTTCAAGCGATTGCGGCCTGGTTTACTCGTTCCTAGGCCGGGAGTGGGTGAGCCGCGATCCGGCCTAGGCAAGATCTTGACTTCGGTGCGACGGGCTGTCATTGGGTCACCGTTGACAACGGCTCAGGAACTGGAAGAACGCACCGGTAAGATCAAAGGGCTGGCCATCTTCGCTACTGATAATATCTCTTCATCGGCCTACGCCACTGAAGAGATGATGCGTATGCTAGCACTGGCCGGAGTTGCCGCGCTGTCGCTGACTTTGCCGCTGACGCTGGCCGTCATATCAGTGTTGGCGGTCGTGATCATCAGCGATCTGGTAGTAATACGCACCTACCCCAGCGGCGGCGGCAGCTACGCAGTTGCCTCTGACAACCTTGGGATGCTAGCCGGCCTGACTGCTGCTGCCGCTTTGTTGACCGACTACGTGCTAACGGTAGCGGTTTCGATCTCGGCTGCTGTCGCCGCGATCACCTCAGCGTTTCCACTCTTACACGACCAGCGGGTTGAGATTGCCCTGGTCGTCATCGCCTTTATGACCATACTGAATCTTCGTGGAATACGTGAGTCCGGGTCGGTGTTCGCCGCGCCTATCTATCTCTATCTGGCGACGATACTAGGATTGCTCGCCTACGGCAGCTTTCTTGCTCTCACCGGCGGGTTGCCGAAATACCAAGCGCCCGCCGAAAATCTTGCTGGTTGGGGGACTGAACCACTGGCGCTGCTTCTAGTGTTACGCGCTTTCGCGTCTGGCTCGGTCGCCCTGACTGGCGTCGAAGCGGTATCCAACGGTGTGCCGGCCTTCAAGCCACCGGAAGTACGTAATGCCCAGATCACCTTGATCACTATGGGTGTGCTCTTTGCCACAATTTTCTTGGGTATCAGCTTCATCTCCAGTCAAGCCGGCATGGTGCCCGACCCGACTGAGTCTGAGACGGTACTCAGCCAAGTTGCTCGTCTTTTGGTCGGGGCCGGTTGGTACTACTATCTCGTACAGTTTGCAACCGCCCTTCTATTGGCGTTTGCCGCTAACACCGCGTTCAACGGCTTCCCGCGCCTGGCTGGTATCCTTGCAGGCGATCGCTTTTTGCCGCGGACGTTTCAGTTTCGTGGCGAAAGGCTGGCGTTTACCACCGGTATTATCAGTTTATCCCTAGTGTCCGGCCTGTTGATTATCCTCTTCAAAGGCAGCGTGACCAGCCTGATCCCGTTGTACACCATTGGTGTGTTCATAGCCTTTACGATGAGCCAAGCCGGGCTGGTCCGGCGCTGGTGGCGGCTGCGTGAAAGCGAAAAGGGTTGGCGCTGGAGGATCATCATCAATGGCTTGGGGGTATCAGTCACCAGCGTGGTAACTGTGATAGTGGCAGTGTCGAAATTCTTTCTTGGCGCCTGGATGGTGCTGGTGTTGATGCCGGTGCTCATCCTTATGATGTGGCAGATCCGCAGACATTATCAGCAGCTAGAGAGTATTACCAGGCCGGAGACACCACTGGCGCCAGACAAGATTCATCCACGGGTGGTAGTGCCAATCGCGAACCTTGGCATACCTGCTAGACAAGCAGTTGCCTTTGCTGCGGCGATCAGTTCCGATGCTGATGTCGTAGGGGTTCATGTAACCGATGACGCTGTGACGGCTGAGGGGCTGCGCGAGCAGTGGGAAGCCGCCTATCCGCGGATTCCACTGGTAATTATCGAATCTCCCTACCGATCATTAAGTGGCCCCTTTTTGTCTTACCTCGATGCGTTGATGGAGACACATCCGGACGACACGATGGTCGTGGTGTTACCAGAGTTAGTGCCAAGCCACTGGTGGGAGAACCTACTGCACAACCAGACGGCTCTCCGATTAAAGACCGCGTTGTTGTACCATCCTGGCGTGATTGTGGCCAGCGTGCCCTACCACCTCGCTCAGCAGGCCGAGATGGAAGCATCTTCC